>JAISWS010000202.1 GCA_031270725.1 Syntrophomonadaceae bacterium
TGTTGCGTCATGTCGCTATCTCTCCATTTCCTTGTTTTGCTGCGCGTCCGTCAGGCCGAGCAGATGGTCGATATTGGCTTTTGCCGTTACCACTTCCTGCATATCTTTTTCCGCGGCCCGGTAATCCCGATAGGCTGTTTTTTTATCAGCCGCCAGCTTTTGAAAATCCGCTTTCGGCGTGTCTATCTTGGGAAGTTTCGCGCCATTCAGAATCTGTTCATTGTGGCCCTCGCCGCCCTGTAAACGGCAATGTCGGCCTCATGCTCTTCTTGCTGTACCTCGCGGCCTTGTACCCCTCGAATATGGGCTGGGTCTTGGCATAGTCAACGATTGCCGCCTTTAGTTCAGTGTTTACATTCATAGCGGCCTCGGTGGTTTTTATACTGTCTGAAAGAGAATGAAAACGGTCTGTTGCCTCCGCCGCCTTTTGCTCCAACTGTTCATAATCCATCAAGCCGTTTTCCTGCAAATACTGCAAAGCCGCCGCCATCTGCTTTAGGTTGTAGATTGTGGCCCACCGTTCATAGGCCGGGCCTTTCCCGGCCCTCATTTCGGACTGTATATCCACAATCAGATTTACCTTGCGGCTGGCCCCGGCGCGACCCTCCGTTGGAACGGCCCGGCCCTCGATGATTGCCGCAATCACCCGGCATACGCTGTCCTCGCCAACATAATCGTCAAGACAAGCCGGCATTAGCGTCAATTGATTTTTATCTTCACCATGAATATACATTTTGCCCCGCTCCGTTTGTTCTTTTCATTGTCTTAATTATATCATATTTGGCCAAATTTTTCGCGTTTTTGCGCAGTCTGAGACTTGAGGCGTCCTGCCTAAAGCCCGGCTAAAAGAGGACGGCATGCTACTATGCCCACCCGTACAGCGCCTATGAGCGGGGCAGCAACGAGAACCAAAACAAGCTCATACGGCGCTTCGTCCCGAAGGGCACGGACATAGGCAGTCTCAAGGAAAGCGATGTCAGGCGGATCAAGCAATGGATAAACAACTACCCGAGGAGAATGTTCGGGTACAAATCAGCTAACGACATGAAGAACGCGGCTTAGTGCAATGGAATATTATGGTGGGCAATTAAACTTGCAATTTTCATTTGCGTGGGTATTAGTATTTAAAAACTTGCCATAATTAATAAAATTATTGTATAATATGAACGATTTCTGATAGGTTTGCAGGTTACATGATTGGGGAACAATGTAAACAGTATTTGTATGCTGCCTCAATAAAAAAGTATATGCGGTGGTGGTGGAATAGGCATACACGCGTGTTTGAGGGGCACGTTCCTGAAAAGGATTATGGGTTCAAGTCCCATTCACCGCACCATATTAAAAAACTTACTTGGTACAGTTTGTCAATGCCCTCAGAACCTGCATTCAAAAACGTCTAAGCAAGGTAGCCAAATGAAAAATCATAACCTATTTTCTTCAGAATCTGCTTAAAAACAACCTCTGATAACACCGCCGCAAGAAAGTTGAATACTCCTCGCAAAGAAAAAAGTAAAAAGCCTGAAAAAATTGAGTTTGAAAATGAGAGGTTATTACATTGTGTTTTTGTTTTTGTAAGCGCGGGCAAACCCGTCGCCGGACTGTATTTTCTTTGTTTATAGTGCTTTGTATGGAGCTTTTGAGCTTATAGTGATTAACTATGGAAGAGACAGCAATTTAGGGTTTATTGAATTTGGGGACATTAAGTACATTTCTTGCCGTATTGCAAAATGACATGGGTGCCTGCGATACGTTTATGGGTAGTTTTCATTTTTTTAGTACAAAATTAACAGGAATGAATTGGAACCCGGATATATTTTACTTTTATAAGCATATTGTGTTAAAATAAAATCTCTAAACGTTGCTGTAGTTGTTTTAAAAACATATTACATATTATTGAATGGTAGAATTTATTGCACCTCGTGCGGCTTATTTCTTTCTGTATGCGGGTAAGCGGTTCATTAGGCGGAAATGTTATGCGAGGGAAAAATTTTGACCTGTGTTTTTTAGAGACACTTTGCATGAAACGCTGACTGCTGGAAATCTGACAGGGAAGGCGCGGTTGTCTGCATGGTTCGTTTTTTCGTTTTCTGGCATATTGAAAACAGCCAAAGGCAAATATATTTATTATATCGCGATATTGCGAACCGGGCCGGATTGACGTACTGTCTAATGATATTACATTAATTTGATATTATGGAGGGCCTTGATGAAAAAACGCTTTCAGCTTTTTCTTGACAGGTATGTCTTTACGGATAACCTGGATTTTGATTCCAGCGTCTTTAATTTATTGTGCATTGTCGGGACTTTCGCGTTGCTGGCTTCCGGTGCCGGACACATAGTAGAACGTTCGAACCAGTTTATGATGTTTATCAAATTATTAATGATTATTGCAGCTATATTATTGTTTGTGATTTGCAACAAATTCAAGGTACACAAACAGGGGCGCTGGTTGACCATTATCGGTTATTGCGACCTGTTTTTTCCGCTGATTTTTATTTTTAACGGAGGCAGTGAAAGCGGGATCGCCGCTTATTTCGTTTTAACGATGATTATTATCGTATTGCTTTCACACGGCAAGCATTTTTTTATATTTATGGCTATACATATAGTAATTATTATCTTGTGCTATATGACGGAACATTTTATAAACGGCCTGATTTTCCCGATCAACGAATTTCAGCATTACGCGGACAATATCATTTCCATAATGGTTGCCGGAATTTTCATAGGTTTAGTCATCAAAGGGATCAGCGGCTTGTTTACCAGAGCTCAAATAAAGGCGGATATAGCCAGCAAAGCAAAAAGTGATTTTCTCGCGCAGATGAGTCATGAAATGCGGACTCCGATGAACGCGGTAATCGGTATTGCTTCAATTCTCCAAACTTCCAGCGACCTTGAACAGCATAAAGATGGCATGAAAAAGATCGAGGCGGCGTCCAAGCAGCTGCTCGGCGTTATAAACGATATACTGGATATGTCAAAAATTGAGGCGAATAAGCTTGAATTGTTGGAGGAAGCATTTGATTTCCGCAATATGATGGACGGCGTCATTTCCGTTATGAACAACGGCGTAGAGAGTAAGTGTCAGCAATTGGCAGTGGATATCGATTCTAATTTGCCGCGATGGTTTCGCGGCGACAGCCAAAGATTAGCGCAGGTTATTACGAACCTGCTTTCCAACGCCATTAAATTCACGATGGAGTACGGAGTGATAAAAGCCAGCGCACAGCTCGTGGGCGAAAATAATGATGTATATACAGTGCGTGTCTCTGTGTCTGACACGGGAATTGGAATAACAAATGAACAAATAGCCCGGTTGTTTTCTTCATTTGAGCAGGCGGATAATAGCATATCAAGAAAATATGGTGGAACAGGGCTTGGACTAGCTATAAGCAAACGTATAGTGGAACTCATGGGTGGGAATATTTGGGTGAAATCTGAAATCGGCCATGGCTCTACTTTTACATTTGAAGTAAACCTTGTGCGAGGCGAAGCTCCTGAAAAAATAATGGAAAAATTATCGGCGGACAACCTGGACTTTACGGGAAAGGTTATTTTAGTCGCGGAGGATATAGAGATTAACCGCGAAATCATCACAGCGCTGCTTGAGTCGACGAATATTACTATCGAATGCGCGGCGAACGGCAATGAGGCTGTTGAAATGTTTGCTGCCAAAAGCGGCGGGTATGATTTGATTCTTATGGATATTCAGATGCCGGAGATGGATGGATACGAAGCTACCCGGGCTATTCGGGCGTCAGGTGTCAAAAATGCGCAAACGGTTCCTATAATTGCCATGACCGCTAATGTTTTCAAAGAGGATGTCGAAAGAGCGCATCAGGCAGGTATGAACAGCCACTTAGGCAAGCCAGTGGTTATAGAGGATATATTGCGCATGTTGTTTTATTATTTTAATAATAAATTATTATGACCGCTTGCAATAATTGGTATTGAAGGTAATGAATTTTGCTGAATTATTGGTGCGGCAAGCAATGATTTTGCTCCGGAGAAAAGCAGATAAAACAAAAATTTATTTCTTTTCTTGAAATACTTTATTAAACATTGTATAATACTTTTTGCGGGCGGGTGTAGCTCAGTGGTAGAGCCCCAGCCTTCCAAGCTGGTTGCGAGGGTTCGATTCCCTCTACCCGCTCCATTTTTTTGCTTTTTTGTCCCTGTAGCTCAGCTGGACAGAGCAACGGCCTTCTAAGCCGTGGGTCGTGGGTTCGAATCCCTCCGGGGACGCCATTTTAGTTTTTAAATAAAGTAGGACATCCTGGTGGGTGTAGCTCAGTTGGTTAGAGTACCAGATTGTGGCTCTGGGGGTCGTGGGTTCGAGTCCCATCACCCACCCCAGTTATTTTCAGAGAAACCGAAATCCCTAAGGCCGGAAGATTTTATAACTTTTCTGCTTGATAAAGGCAAAAGGCAAATCACTATTCCGTCTTGACATTGGGTAAAATAAATTAGTATACTCTGAAATGTTGGGGTGTAGCCAAGTGGTAAGGCAACGGACTTTGACTCCGTCATTCGTTGGTTCGAATCCAGCCACCCCAGCCAAGATAATCGTGGCATTCCATAGATGCCATAAATTTGTTAAGAGGGCCATTAGCTCAGTCGGTAGAGCACCTGACTTTTAATCAGGGTGTCGGTGGTTCGAGTCCACCATGGCTCACCAGTTGAAAACCTTTAAAGACTAGGATTTATTATATCCTAGTCTTTTTATGGCTTGAAGCCAGCTGATAACGGGCTTTGTGTACAAAACAAAAAACCAACCTGCATGCAGGCAGAGAGAAGGTCTTCAGATATAAGAGCCTGTCTAACATCGTCGCGCTAACAAAGAAACAAAGGCGGTACAGCACGGCGCAAAATATATCATAAGTATCTATACTTCGCAGATGTGTCCTTTTCTGCGCCGTTTCAAGCACGTATCGTACCGTTTCAAATTTTTCCCGTGTTATGCCGCTTGGATAACTTGTCCTCATTTCCTTACACCTCGCTGCGTTTTACCGCGATTATACACTGTTGAGCAAATTTCTAAAGATGTTGGACGGGTTATTAAAATGACACCTGAACAGATTTTATTTTATTAGGAAAATTGTTTCGTACCGCCGACGGCAGACAAAATCAAAAACGTTTGACATCGGACGCAAATTAAAGTGCGGTTATGTTATAATGAGATATATGGAATTCACGAATTTATAAAACCTGAAAGTTCCGTAATCAAGGAGGAATAAATGCTTAATATATTCAAACAAGGCCTTTATCTGTTAAACCAAAAGGAAGTACTTGAAGACACTCCGTCAACCCAGGCGCGTTTGCGGGAATTTATTTCTGAAGAGGAAATTTTACAAGCCCATGAAGCTACTATTACGCACTCGATTTTGCAAGCTCATAATACTGCGTCCCATCAGCAAAAGCTGCAATTGCGCTTTGACGCCTTGGCTTCACATGATATAACATTTGTCGGCATTATTCAAACGGCTAAAGTCAGTGGTTTAGAAAAATTCCCACTGCCTTACGTTCTGACTAACTGCCATAATTCGCTCAGCGCGGTCGGAGGTACTATAAATGAAGATGACCACTTATTCGGATTGACGGCGGCTAAAAAATACGGCGGCGTATATGTCCCCCCCCATCTAGCCGTCATACATTCCTATATGCGTGAAACTATGGCCGGATGCGGTAAAATGATTTTAGGCAGCGACAGCCATACCCGTTACGGCGCTCTTGGAACTTTAGCGGTCGGCGAAGGCGGCGGGGAATTAGTAAAACAACTGCTAAACCAAACTTATGATATAGATTACCCTCCGGTAGTCGCTGTTTATTTGACCGGATGTCCGCAGCCGGGAGTCGGGCCTCAGGACATAGCTTTAGCTATTATCGGCGCGGTTTTTGACGACGGTTTGGCCCAAAACGCCGTTTTGGAATTTGTAGGCGACGGCATTGCCAGTCTATCCGCTGATTATCGGTGCGGTATTGATGTGATGTCTACTGAAACTACCTGCTGGTCGTCTGTATGGCAAACTGACAATGTCATAAAGGATTATTTAACCCTGCACCACCGGAGCGATGATTATAAGAAGCTGGAGCCGGGCCGCCTAGCTTATTACGACGGAATGATTAAAGTAGACATGTCTAAGATTCGCCCTATGATAGCTTTGCCTTTTCATCCCAGCAATACTTATGAAATAGAAATTTTGAATAAAAATTTAGGGGATATTCTCCATAATGTAGAAAAAGAAGCGGTTCATATACTGGAAAATCCTGAATTAAGTCCTCGTTTAACTGACAAAATCGAAAACGGCCGCTTGCGTATAGATCAAGGAATCATTGCCGGCTGTGCCGGCGGCATCTACAGTAATCTCATGGCGGCGGCTTCTGTTTTAAAAGGACATACTATCGGCAACGGCCGTTTTTCTTTATCAATCTATCCGGCCAGTCAACCGGTGTTGCTGGAATTGCTTCGCAATGGAGCCGCGGCGGAATTTACCGAAGCCGGCGTTATTTTGCGCACTTCTTTCTGCGGCCCTTGTTTTGGCGCTGGAGACGTGCCAGCCAACCAGGGACTTTCTGTACGTCATACAACCAGAAATTTCCCCAATCGCGAAGGATCCCGGCCTGCGGATAACCAAATCGCTTCCGTCGCCTTAATGGACGCCCGCAGTATCGCGGCTACTGCCATCAGCGGCGGCTATTTGACTTCAGCCTGTTCCGTTGATGTTAGAGAGGAGATTCCCGCGTATCATTATAATGACATTGTTTACCAAAACAGGGTATATTATGGCGTCAATAATCCTTTAGCCTCTGAAAAATTGCAGTACGGACCGAACATCACAGACTGGCCTGATATCCAGCCGTTAGGCCAAAATCTGCTGATAAAAATCGTTTCTTATATAACCGATCCGGTCACCACCACCGATGAAATTATCCCTTCCGGAGAAACTTCATCTTTTCGCTCTAATCCTTTAAGGTTGGCGGAATATACTTTATCCAGAAAAGACCCCGATTATGTCGGGCGCACCAAACAAGTCCAGCAGGCTGAAAACGCCCGTCTTGCTATGCTGGCGTCCGCTATCCCCGATAATTCAAGTGTGGAAGAAAAACTGCCGGAACTGGCAGGCGTCATGGAAAAAATCCGCTCTATAAAAAGTATGGAAAGCCTCGGTTATGCTGATATCACTATCGGTTCCGCCATTTTCGCCGTTAAACCCGGCGACGGTAGCGCCCGGGAGCAGGCGGCCAGCTGCCAAAGGGTTTTGGGCGCGTTAGCTAATTTCGCCAATGAATACGCTACTAAACGCTATCGCAGCAATTTAATAAATTGGGGTATGATACCGTTTGTAACCGAAAATGCATCTTCCTTTAAAAACGGGGATTATATTTTCATACCTGATATAGCTGATATAATAGCGGCGGATACCTCAAACATACCATCTTACGTTATTTCTGAGCGAGGAATATCTTATGTCAAACTGTCGGCAGGCTCTTTGACTGAAACTGAAAAAAACATTATTCTCGACGGATGCCTGATTAATTACAACCGCAAACTAATGCGGGCCAATTGATTTTAGCGCTGCAATGACTTGTTTTTTTCCGCACCAGAGGTTTCAGGCACTTTCCTCTATCCCACAATAACGGAAACTGGAAACTTGCGTTCAGTAAACCCAATTTATACCTTATATCCGATTAATCTTGCGGTTCAGTCGCACCGAATTGCTTTTAGGTGGCTTACCGCTTTCCTGCCGTGCTTTGTTCCCGTATCAGCTTTCGCCTTTCGGTTGAGCAGGCTGTTTCCCGCGTTATCTTACGGGGCAGTACCTTATACTGCTTTACTTATTGCCCTATCTGGGCGCACGTTATGAATATGCCCTTTGTCAATATGGGTGGTAAGGACAAACTCGTACTTGCCGCCCAAGATTTCCCTTGCAAGCTGCATCCCGATTTTATGGGCCTGTTCCGGCGTGGTCTCACCCGGTTCAAACGCCTGTATCAGATGGCGGCCCAGGTACGTTCCCTTGTTAATGTAGTGCTTGCGGATTCAGGCAAATTCAATATCGGCGGTTTCGACGGATCCGGCAATGTTATTGTCAGGGGATAAGGCATTAACAGATCCGGCTTCGGGTAGCGCTCAAACTCTCGCACCGTTAGAACCGCCGCAACCGGCGAGCAGTAGTAGCAGGAATATAGGCATAGTTTCAGGTGTTGGCGCATACGCTTTTAGTCTCCTTTTTAATTTTCCAACTCAAATAAATAACCAATCGAGATAAGTCCAAATCTCAAATAAGATTATAAAGACAAACAAACCATAAATAACTCCACGCCGGACTTTACTTAATTTTTTATGCAGGACGACAGACTTTAGAGAAGCGTCCCAGGAAACTTCCTGCCTTAACGTTTCTAACTTATTATAATTATGAGCATATGTAAAGATACTTATAAGAGGGATACATAACCCCATCCCTTTTATCATTACCAAAAAACTCCTGTTTAAAGCGTCGGAATAACTCAGAAGCCCGCCATTTTTGTAACAAACTTTAGCGCCAATAAACAGCTTCCCAAGCATTCTGCCTTTATAATGTAAAAACGCGGCTTCAATGAACGGAAAAAGTAGTACCGTTAACAAGAGCAATACATAATAGAAATAGAAATCCTCAGGGAATCCTGGTATAATTGACAGGAAAAATGCTAATAAAACAAGATATATAAATATGTCAATATAGCGTGCGACAAATCTATCAACAGCTTTAGGCCCGATGTCATTGTATTCACCGTCCGCCATAATTTCAATTTCCGGCTCGGTTCCCTCCGAAGTGTTTATATCATTTTCCGCGCCAGCTTCTTCGGTTGCCTCCGCCTCGTCCGCTACAATTCCCTCATCAGCGTCACGCGCGTCCGCGCCGTCCAGCACTTGTATATTCCGTAAATAATCGTCCCTGTATTGTGGCATAATATTTTACCCCCTTTTTTATCTGTAAATTACGTCCCTATCTCGTCCTCAAGCTCGCTGACGGGTCTGCCCCGCTGCCGAAAATGCTGCTTTTCAATATGCCGCAACTTGTGCCGGATGGTTTTTTGTTGAGCTTCATGGCACTCACCTGACTGATTATTCAGCCTTTTTCTTTGCGCTCAACACCACAACTTTTGCTTGCGACGCCCTAAGGCGGTTTGGAACCCACACCTGAATGCCGATTCCGAGAACTCCCCTCATCTCTCATAAAGCATGTGCCATCAGCTCATTCATCCCTCCTCTAATAGCAGATGTTCACTTCAGGACACACTTTGACGCTTACGACGCTTACACAAGCCGTTGAAAAACCCGACCCGGATGCCACAGATAGCTCTGCCACTCTTTTTTGTGAACACATTTTTGGCGGTGCCTCGGGCCGTGACGCCCTGCGGAGAGCGGCAATTTGCAAACC
>JAISWS010000025.1 GCA_031270725.1 Syntrophomonadaceae bacterium
GTTATTAAGGAGCAGAGGCAAAAAAACCTTAGCCGGTAAGAAAAGTAAACATAATCGGCGGCCAAACCCGCGCCGCCGATTTTTGACAGGCAGGTGGAAAAATGGCGTCATCAGGAAACTGGATTATCGATAACCTAAATAACGCGCTCAACACCTGGAACAATAAGCTGGGTGAAATGTGGAACTTGCTCACGCAATCCCCGGAAAGCTTTAAAGGCGGTTCAATATGGAATGTGATTGTGAATATCCACGGCGCTGTTATGGCTATCGGATTAGGGTTGCTTGTCTTGTTTTTTGTAGTCGGCTTAATGAAAACCCTTGGTTCATTCGCTGATGTAAAGCGCCCGGAAATAGCCGTTAAAGTCTTTTTCCGGTTTGCGATTGCCAAAGCGGCGGTCACATACGGCCTTGAATTAATGATGGCCCTGTTCCGTATCGTCCAAGGCTTAATGTCTACAATAATGGGCGTTTCTGGAATAGGCGGCGGGACACCGACGATACTGCCACAAGAAATTGAGGATTCAATAAAAAAAGTGGATTTCTTCAATTCCATACCCTTATGGGCGGTTACATTAATCGGCGGGCTGTTTATTACGGTCTTGTCGTTCATTATGATAATGAGCGTCTATGGCCGTTTTTTTAAGATATACCTATATACGGCCATAGCGCCTGTGCCGCTCGCGTCTTTCGCCGGAGAACCATCCTCAAGCATAGGAAAGGCGTTTATAAAGAGCTACAGCGCGGCTTGTCTGGAGGGTGCGATAATAGTGCTTGCATGTGTTATATTTTCGGTATTCGCGGCTTCCCCTCCGGCGGTTGACGCCGGCGCGCCTGTTATCACGCAGGTTTGGGCTTATGTGGGTGAGTTGATCTTCAATATGCTTGTCCTTGTAGGTACGGTAAAGATGGCGGATAGGGTTGTCCGCGAGATGATGGGTCTGTAGCAGCCGCCGCATGAAAATGTGGCGCTTTTTTTATATCAAAAATGAACGGGGGAGATATCTATGCCTAATAGCAACGCAATATCGGCCAGTGACCCACGAGCGGTAGAGAAGCTGACAGATAAATTGCAAAAATGTGAGGAATTACAAGTAGTGATGAAAGATGTCAACGCGTATTGGCGTAAAACAGGTTCATGTGTCGGCGCGCCGGGCATCACGGAAACACAGGCCGTAAATCTGGATCGAAAAATAAATACCGCGACTGTCTCATGGGAGCGTCAGCCGTTCTCCAGCTATGATTTAACCAATAATAACGCCGAAATTAAGCGTTTGAAAAACCGTATAGCGGAAGTAACCCGCAATCAGGAGATAGGCTTTACGGGTTGGGAGTTTAATGGGGGCAAAGCCGAAGCGAATACTGAGGATAATCGTTTACAGCTTTTCTTTGATGAAAAACCGAATGATTATAAACGCGCCCTTTTAAAAGCTAACGGATTCAAATGGGCCCCCTCTGTGGGGGCATGGCAACGCCAGTTAAATGACAATGCTATATACGCGGCAGGCCGTTTGGATTTCATCAGGCCGTCCGATGGCAGTTCGATCCGCGAACACCAGCCCAAAGCCCCGGTACGTGATGCCGGCGCGCGATGAACGGAGGGATCCAGTGGAGATCAAAATCAATCGGGAGATAAGGGATTATACCGAATCCATTTTTTTTGGACTATCACTCAGGCAGTTCATTTTTTCTTTAGCCGCTATTTTTGTAGCTGTCGGCCTTTACTTCATGCTGAAACAATATATGGGCACGGAAACAGTATCTTGGGTATGCGTCCTCGGCGCGGCCCCGTTTGCCGCCTTTGGCTTTGTCCGTTATAACGGTATGCCGGCCGAGCGGTTTATATTGGCCTGGGTCAAATCCGAGTTTATCATGCCCAAAACCTTGACTTTCCGTGCGTATAATATTTATTACAAAGCCTTGAAACCGGCGTTTTATAGGGGGTAATGCGTATGAGGACTCTGACTAAGCTATTCCGGCAGGACAAAGAAAAGTTTTCCGTGCCTCGAAGCGTACAGGATGTTATACCTATTAAAGCTATTTGGGAGGACGGTATTTTTATGCTGGGCAGCGCGGGGTTTAACGCGCTGCCTTCCTCTTGGGGCGCGAAATATGCCAAGACATACCGGTTTGAGGATATAAATTACGCGGTTGCCAGTAAAGAGGACAAGGAATCTATGTTCCTTGAATACTCCGAGCTTCTCAATTCCTTTGACAGCGGCGCGACATATAAAATTACCATCAACGTCAAAAAGCTGGACAGGGATGATTTTCAAAAGTCTATCCTTATCCCGCTGAAAGGCGACAGCCTGGATATATACCGGGCTGAATACAATAAAATTCTGACTGACGAGGCGACGGGGGCGAATGGTTTCATACAGCAAAAGTACCTTACTGTTTCCGTGTTCAAAAAGAGCATAGACGAAGCACGGAACTACTTTTCCCGCGTAGGCGCTGACATGGCCGCGCACTTTAACCGGTTAGGCTCCCGCGCCGCCGTGCTGGACACCGAGGACAAGCTGCGAATATTTTACGATTTTTTCCGTCCGGAAAGGGAGAACGGTTTTCATTTTGATATGAAGGAACTCATGCGTAAAGGTCATAGCTTTAAAGATTTTATCTGCCCGGACACGTTTGAGTTTTCCAAAGATCATTTCATCATGGGGGACAAGTACGGGCGGGTGATATTCCTCCGGGATTACGCCAACTTCATTAAAGACAGTATGTTAGCCGAGATTTGTGATTTTAACCGCAATATGCTTATTAGTCTGGACATTATCCCTGTCCCGACCGATGAGGCCGTCAGGGAGGTTGAAAAACGCGTTCTCGGCGTAGAAACCAATATTACCAACTGGCAGCGCCGGCAAAACCAAAACAACAACTATTCCGCCGTCATTCCTTATGATATGGAATTGCAGCGTAAGGAGAGCAAGGAATTTTTAGACGATCTTACCACGCGCGATCAGCGGATGATGTTTACCGTGATGACTATGGTACTCACCGCCGACACAAAGGAGCAGCTCGACAGCGATACGGAAACGTTGTTTACTGTCGGGCGCAAGCACCTTTGCCAGTTTGCCACGTTGAAATATCAGCAAATGGACGGACTGAACACCGCTTTACCCTACGGTGAGAGGAAGATTGACGCCCTCCGTACGCTGACCACTGAAAGCGCCGCGGTGTTTATACCTTTCCGGGTGCAGGAAGTGTCTGATAAGGGTGGGATTTATTATGGGATTAACGCCATATCGCGCAACATGATTATCTGCGATAAACGGAACCTGCTTAACCCTAACGCTTTCCGTTTAGGCGTGCCCGGTTCGGGCAAATCTTTCGGCGCAAAGGAAGAGATGGAGTTTATAGCAATATCGACAGACGACGATATTCTTGTTTGCGATCCGGAGGGAGAGTACGGGGCCTTAATAGAAGCCCTGGGCGGTGAGGTTATCCATATCTCGGCGGGAAGCCCCGATCACATAAACGCGATGGATATGGTGGATGGGTACGGAGAGAGCGGTAATCCGGTCGTAGAAAAGTCCGAGTTTATCCTATCCGTGTTCGAACAGCTTGATCGCAATCATCATCTGTCCGTCATTGAAAAGGGTATCGTTGATAATTGTGTAAAAAATGTCTATGAGGATTTCAAACAGGGCGGCAGACTGCCGACGCTGGGGGGGTTGCAGGATAAGTTGCGGGAGCATCAAGATAAAGAAGCCGAGGGGCTGGCTAAGGCGCTTGAATTATTCACGAACGGAAGCCTTGATATATTTGCTCACCCAACGAACGTGGACACTAAAAGCCGGATGATTGCTTATGACATCCTCAAGCTGGGGAACCAGTTAAAAACAGTGGGACTTCTGGTTATTACGGACGCCATGTTAAATCGGGTCACCGAGAATTGGAAAAAGGGAAAACGGACACATGTATATATTGACGAGTTTCATGTTGTCTTTGAAAATGACTATTCCAGCAATTTTTTCGCGTCCGCGTGGCGTCGTTTCAGGAAAAGGAACGCGTATCCCACGGCATTGACCCAAAACGTTGAGTATCTGCTGGATTCAGTCACCGCGAGGACGATGCTTTCCAATTCCGAGTTTATAGTTATGAACAATCAGGCGGCCAGTGACCGCGCCGAGCTTGCGAAACTTCTAAATATTTCAGAGCAGCAATTATCCTATGTAACCAATGCCGAAGCTGGTTGCGGGCTTATGCGGATCGGTAACGTCATTGTGCCTTATATTAACCGCTTCAGTAAAAATACAGCGCCAGCCCTCTACCGGTTAATGACAACAAAAGCCGGGGAGGAGTTGGACTATGAAAACCATAAAAAATAGAAGGAATATCAGAAATATAAAATACCTTGATTTGTCTGTAAACTTGTCAAAACGCATGAAAAGCAGCATTGTACAGGTTAAAGAACGCGCTGAGGAAACGCGGAACCCGCACGACGCTTCACCGGCTGATTACGCCGTTAATAAGGTTCAGGATACGATGCAAAGAACGCCTCGGCAAACTGTTAATAATCTACCAGCTACCCCGCGAAAAGCACATAAAAATATAGAACACGCTAGGGGTTCTTTTAAGGAAGTCAGACGTCTGTTGCCCAAAGAGCGCATCCGATCTGCTGAACTGGCACAAAAAACAGCGGATAAGGCAAAGACGGCCGCTGACGAATTACAAAATTTTGCTGTTAAGGCTAAAGAATCTGCTTATGAGGCGAAGACAACGGTTTCAGACGCAAAAAATACGCTGCGGGAAGTGCGCCGGGCTGGACGACAGACCGTAAGGGATGTCAAGCAAAATATAAGGCTTACAAAAAGTGGTGTTCAGGTAGGCGGGCCCCTTAACACAACGGGCATTCCTGATATTGAACCATCAAGCTTATCTTCAAGCGTATCCGGTACAATGCATGGAACCAACATTTCATTCACACCAAAAAGTAGAGCAAAATTGGCTGACAAGCCGCTTATTAAGTATAAAAACGTAAAGACAATCTATAAATCCCCCATTAAGGTGAATGTAAGCTCTCCCAAAATACCTCCCCTCACAAATGAAGGCCCATTAAATGCTATTTCTAAGCCTAAAGCATATCCCGAATCCATCAAGCCGGTAAGTACCCCAGCTAATAGTATTGAGATTAATAGTATGTCGCAGTCTGGATATTTAAGGAAAGGTATTAAACCTCTAAGAAACACGGTAGATATGCCGAAAATAACTCAGACATCGGCTAAATCAACATCCAAAGCTTATAAAACAGCCAAAAAGCGCATTAAAGACACGGCAAAGGGAACGGTAAAAACCGCAAAAAAATCGGTGAAAACGGCGGAGCAGACAGCGAAAGCCGCCGTAAAAACTGCGCGTCAAACGACAAAGACCGCGCAAAAATCGGCGCAGACAGCGGCAAAAGCCGCAAAAGCATCCGTAAAAGTTTCCCAG
>JAISWS010000151.1 GCA_031270725.1 Syntrophomonadaceae bacterium
TTTCTCCTTTCACAGCCGGTTTCAACCTCAAAGACGGCGACCAATATTTATTATGCTCGGATGGATTGACCGATATGGTTTCTCTGGATGAAATGGAAAAGGTTCTGCGTAATGGAAAAGATGTTTGTCACAGGGCGGACGAATTGATGAGCCTGGCGCTGTCAGGCGGCGGCGTAGACAATATAACGATTATTTTATGCGAATTGCGCAAAAAAAGATGGGGCGCGAAACTGACCTGAATTGGATGGGGATGAAGATGAGCATTGAAAAATTGGAAAGCATATGGCCGGAGTGGAAAGTTGTCAAAGACATCGGCGAAGGCGCGTTTGGTATGGTTTATGAGGTCGTCCGAGAAGAACACGGTTTGACTACATCCGCGGCAGTGAAAGTGATTTCTATTCCTAAAAACGACTCAGAAGTCAGTTCCCTGCGGGCGGAAGGGATCAGCGAGGAAGCGAGTAAAACTTATTTTCAGGGAATTGTGGATGATTACGTCAAAGAAATAAAATTGATGGACTCTTTTAAAGCTACGCCAAACATCGTAAGCATTGAGGATTATAAAGTGATTGAAAAGACGGATAAAATAGGATGGGACATTTTTATCCGAATGGAACTTTTAACATCCCTGAATGGCTACACCAGTGACAAAACGCTTTCCGAGACCGATGTCATCAAATTGGGGGAGGACATTTTAAGCGCCTTGGAACTATGCTCTCAAAAAAAAATCATCCACCGTGACATCAAACCGGAAAATATCTTTATCTCAGAATTCGGTTACTTCAAACTGGGTGACTTCGGCATAGCCCGTAAGCTGGACAAAACGGCAGGCAGCATGTCGATAACGGGCAGCCCCAGTTACGTTGCGCCGGAAGTGGTGAATGGCGGCCACTATGACGCGACTGTAGATATTTATTCGCTTGGCATTGTACTTTATAAGCTTTTAAATAATAACCGCACACCATTAATTGATCCTTATAAACAGTTGATTCTGTATGAGGAACGGCAGGACGCAATTAATAGAAGAATCAAGGGGGAAACCCTTCCGGCTCCGGTAAACGCAAGTTCTCTAATGACACAGGTGATTTTGAAAGCCTGCGCATTTGAACCTACTCTCCGTTTTCAAACACCGGAAGAATTTAAAGCCGCGCTGAACGCGGTGAAAGAAGGCAGTTATGTTCCCGCGCCCGCTGATCTGAGTAAAACGGCCTCAGTCCGCAGAGCGCCTCAAGCGGAGCATGACGAGGCCAATCCTATAGAAGCCATTCCTGCCGCGCAAAAAAGGCCGAAAAAGAAATTCTCCAGGGCTAAGGCAATATTGATCACCAGCGCTGCAGTCATCGTATTGGCGGCCGTCGGCGCGGGCGTTTATTGGATTAAGGACATGACAGATCCCTCAAAAGAGGTAATAAAGCTGCTGACTGAAGGGGATTACAACGGCGCGCTGTCTGTGTACGAAAACAAAATGGACAATTCGCCAACGAGCGCTCTCGAAAAAAATATGCGTTCACGTCTTGATACCATAAAAACGGAATTTACGAACAAATCTATTGAGTATTCCGTAGTGTCAATGGAACTCAATACAATAAAAAAGTTAAACATATCAGCGCTGGACAAAGAAATAGTGGATTTGAATACATACATAAATGATATCAATGGTTCCCGAACCGCTTTTAATACGGCTAACTCCCTGTACGACAAAAAAGATTATGTGGGAGCTATGACGCAATATCAATCGGTGATCCCAACTGACCCTGACTTTGAAGCGGCTAAGACAGGGTATGCCAATTCTGTATCGGTCTACAGAAAAGATATTTTAGCGGAAGCGGCTGAGGCCGCCGCCGGAGATGACTACAATAAAGCTGACGCCGCTATTGAAAAGGGTTTATTGGTTTTGGCGGACGATCCTGAATTGACGGAGCAAAGAAATATCTACAAATCTCAAGCGGAAATGTACGCAGCCGAACAGACAGCCGAATATAAATCCGATATTTTATCATCAGCAGAGGAAAAAGCAAAAACAGGGGATTACGACGGCGCAATAGCAATACTAAGCCGCGCGCTGAGCAGATTGCCAAACGATACGGACATTCATAATAAGATCGAAGAATATACCAAGCAAAAACAAGAGGCAATAAAGCAAAACGCGCTTGTCTCCGCACAAAAGGACGCGGACGCGGGTGATTATAAAAAGGCTATTGATACGTTAAACGCCGCGTTGAGGGACGTGCCGAACGATAGTGAGCTTACTGAAAAATTAAGCGAATTCAAGACCAAGGCTGATGAACAATTGAAAAACGATGCTTTTGCTTCAGCGGAGGAGAACGCGGTAAACGGCAACCCGGATCAGGCTTTTGCTATTTTGAATGACGCGCTTAAACAACTGCCTAATGATCCTGATATAATTGCAAAAATAGAAGAATACAAAAAGGCTTACGGGGAAAAAGCAAATATCATCCGGCAAATGAATTCGAGCAGCGTTGAACTCTATCATAATGAATGGAGTTCGGTAGTTCCTTTTAGTATTAACGAGACAGTTTATAATCAAGATAATCTGGTGGGGTTAAGATTTTTATATGGCAGATGGAGAAATTCCAGAACCTCAGATAGTGTTGACACTACTTTTTGTGGGTTAATGCTTAAAATAGATAACTCTAATCTTGAATATTCAACCATGACTTACCAAACCGCATTGGATGATCTTTCTAAAGAACAAGTTAATAAAAATGAATACTATCGTACAAGTGTTATTGGATATTCAAAAGTACTAGGTATTAAAACCCTTTATAGGCAAGATTTAAAAAGGGATAGCGAAATTCATACCCATATAATTGATGTATTACGCTATGAAGAAATCTATGTATTCCTTCAAGCATATAATACTTGGAATTATGAACATGTAAACGGGAAAACTTACGGCGATAAAGACGATATGTGCACTGTTTATCAGGATTATATGTTCCTATTTCACCCGCGCGTGTTTAACAGGACGGAGTAAATATAATGGTAGAGGTAACGCTGAACAAGACCGCGTATTTTAGGCCGCAAGGAAATGACATTGCATCCGCTTCCATGAATCTTACAATACTTGACGGCGAATCCAAGCCGGTTGAGATAAACTTGACCGGCTTTGGAAAGGAAACAATCTCATTTGGGCGTGAAGAAACGAACGATATTGTCCTATGCTCCCAGTTTGCTTCCCGCCGGCACGGGCGGTTCAGGCTCATAGGCAGTAAATGCCTGATTGAGGATTTGAACAGCACAAACGGCTTAATATTCAGCAATGAATCGATCAAGAGCAGAATCCTTGAGGACGGCGACATCATCCGTATAGACGACGGCTTGGAACCTACGAAGGACGGCGTACTGCTTCTGTTCTCAAACAGCGGCCCCGGCGAATGGAAAACGTTTTTACTGGCCGGACAAAACAACGTATCCATTGGCCGGGAGAATACCTGCGATATTGTTTTGGAGCATATCAGCGTCTCCAGAATCCACGCGCGAATAACCCGTGAGGGTTCAGGCTTTTGCCTGATCAATTGCGACAGCACAAACGGCGTATTCATAAATGGCGTTAAAGTAAACGGGAAACATCCGCTGCATGAAAAGGACGTTATCCTGATAACAAATTCTAAATTGATTATTTGCGGCGACAAACTCATATACCGCTGTTTTCAAAACGGCGTTAGCGTTGAAGCCCGGAATATTATCAAAACTGTGGATAATAAGAAAACCATCTGCAACGATGTCAGCCTGTCCATATCCCCCTGTGAAATGGTCGCTATTGTTGGCGGCTCCGGTGCGGGCAAATCCACGGTTATGAACTGTCTGGGCGGATACAGCCTGCCCACGGAGGGCAGCGTCCTGATCAACGGCATGGATTTGTATGCAAATTTTAACTCCATAAAAAGCATCATGGGGTATGTGCCGCAAGCGGACATTGTGTATGACAGCCTTACAATATTTGATATGTTGAATTTCGCGGCAAAACTGCGGCTCCCTGGAGACGCGGCGGAGGATGAGCGCGGGGACGCGGTGAACCGCGCCCTGGAAACTGTCGGGCTTGCAGACAGAAAGGACACGTTGATCAGGAAGCTCAGCGGCGGGCAGAAGAAGCGCGCCAGTATCGCCGTAGAACTGCTTTCAGATCCCAAACTGTTCTTTTTGGATGAACCCGCTTCGGGGTTAGATCCGGGCACGGAACGCAGTTTGATGGGAACGCTTCGAAACATGGCCGACAGCGGCAAGACTGTGGTTTTTGTGACACATAGCACGCTACATTTGAATATGTGCGATAAAATTATATTTATGGGCGCGGGCGGCAATCTCTGTTTCTTTGGTTCATTGCCGGCGGCAATGCGTTTTTTCAGCACGGACGATATAGTGGATATATATAAGCTGATGTCGGGTGATCCGGCGGTTTGGAAAGAAAAATTCAAGGCCATGCAGTTAAAAGGCCCTCAAGGTTCCGGAGCGGTTCCGACAGTAAGCAAGCCAGAGCGAAAGGACTGCTTTAGCCAATCAATGGTCCTTAGTCTGAGGACGCTGCGAATCCTGTTAAATGATCGTGTTCGTTTATTATTGATCCTGCTGCAAGCGCCATTATTAGCCGCACTAATCTCTCTTGTGGCGGACGGTCATCAGTTTGAATATTACGGTATAACAAAAAGCCTGCTGTTCGCGTTATCCTGTTCAGGTTTTTGGATTGGGATACTAAATTCGATTCAGGAAGTCTGTAAGGAAAAAATTATTCTCAAACGGGAGTATATGACAGGATTGCGCTTAGACGCCTACATATTTTCCAAACTTATAGTTATGACGCTTCTTTGCGCGGCGCAGTCCATCATGCTGACCGCTGTTTTCACATGGCTGGTCGGGCAGCCGGAAAAGGGCCTGTTAACCTTGCCGTATGCCGAATTGCTGCTCAACACTTTTTTGACGGCGCTTGCGGCTTCGGCTACGGGGATTTTTGTATCGACGCTGTTCAGCAATGCGGACAGGGCTATGACCGTCGCGCCACTGCTTTTGCTGCCGCAGTTGCTGTTTTCGGGACTAATCTTTGACCTTAGCGGTGTATCGTCAGTTCTGTCCTGGGCGGCTGTTTGCCGCTGGTCTATGTCGGGGTACGGAACCTCCGCGAATTTGAACAATCTGCCGCAAGTCAGTAAAGAAGGGGTAACCCTGCCGCGTGAGGCTGAGGCTTTCTTTGATTTTGCGAAAGGCCGTCTTATGACCACATGGGGTATACTCATACTATTTGTGATTATTTTTTCCGCCGCCTCCTATCTCGTTTTACAGAGCATCAAACGGGATGCAGGGTAAGAATATATGAAAGATCAAAGATATAAGCCGGAAGGAAAATTCAAATTACAGAACGATAAATGGCAGTGTTATCATATAAGAAATTAACCAAACAATCTAAACCACGTCAAATTTTAGAAGGGAGGAAAAATGCGAAAATCTATAGTATTACCGGCTTTGCTGTTAGCCGCGCTTATATTAACCGCGTCTATTGTATGGTATAACATCGCTGCCCGGTCACGTCCAAAGCCTGGAGATACCATCGCCGCATTTGAATCGGCCTTCAACCGCTATGATTTAGATGGCATGGTAAACTGTTTAGACCCGTCTCTCGCGGATACTGCTAAGGATATTGTGTCTTTGGTAAGCGGTGATAAATGGAACCTGTCAACTGTATCGGCATTGGCGAAAGCCGGAATCCCCTTGCTGCCGATTATCTCTGACAATCTTATTACCTCCGAGGATTTGCCCAAGTTGCTGTTGAGTGTTTCCAAGATGGAAATAAGAGATGCCAATGCTGTATGCGAAGTTTCCGGCGCGGTTTCTGTAATACGGCATTCGTTCGATTTTTCACAGCAAGTTAAGCTTATCCGGCTCGATCAGATGTGGTACATCAGCAAAGTAACGGATTAGGAAAAACATGCATAATTAGACAAATTATTAAAAAGAGGAGTTCAAAGTGAAAAAAATAATATTTATAGTGGTTACGATTTCACTCGTACTGGCGCTGTTTACCGCGTGCGGCAGCATGAACAAACCGCAAAACGGCACATATAAATCCAGTGGCATGATTTCACAAACTTGGACGTTTTCCGGCTCAAACAAAATAACCCTCTCAACAGCGGGCGGACTAATCAGCTCAAGTGGCACGTATACAATATCCGGCGATACTCTTAGCGTTACGTCCAACTTGTTCGGCACAGAAACGACATCAACTTACACAATTACGGAAATTACATCCAAGTCGTTCTTTATTGACGGTGAAAAATTTGTAAAACAGTAAGATTGAGCGGGCGCCCATACCGTAGTTCGTCACATTAGAGGCAATTCAGTACGGTATGGGCGTTTGCTGGAAACGGAAGTGATTTTATGCGGTATGAATTGGATCATAAAGCGATTGATGAGTACAGCCAGTCCGTTCTTAATTCGTTGGAGTTTACAAAAAACTCCGAGGAGAAATTCTACCGTGTGGTTGACCTGGCGGATTTTCAAGACGACGATGCCGAAAAGATATTTCAGTGCCTTAGAAACGAACTGCGGTTGATCCCGTTCGGCGATTATCTGAAACGGTATATATTTATTAAGTCCGGTATGGAAGGAGATTTCCGTGCGGTATCGGCAGACGAATACGCGCATGTGATCACCTATGCCTTCAAAGAAAACAACACGCCAAAGTCCTTCACGGAAACATCTGCGAAACTGAAAGCACTGGCGAAAAATTGGCTGTCGCAGGAATCCGTAAGCCGTTCAGTTGTTTTCTTGCTGGGTTTCGGGCTAAAGATGAGTGAAAAAGATGTGTCCGACTTTCTTGTCCGGGCGCTGCGGGAAAGGGATTTTAACTTTAAAGACCCTATTGAAATTGGTTAAGGAAGGCACATATATCAAGTACACAGTAATTGCGGCCATTGTGCTGGTTATCTACATATTATATAAGATAAGGTCAAAAGGATCGGCGCAATCATTATCAAGGAAGCTGGTTAAATAGATGAAAAAAACAGGAAAACCGATAGGGTTAAGCATTATCATAGCGGCTATTTTGATTGCGGCTACTGCCTGTCAGGGAAAGGCGCCCTCGACAATGGATTATGCGTATAACTTCTCTATAATATATCAAGCTGGTATAGCAACCCCAACGTCGGCGGACATGGATATAGCCGTTTCTATTCTACAGAGCAGGATTGATAAAGAGAAGATTATGAATCCGGCAGTCTATAAGGAAGGTACGGATCAAATCGTTGTTAAAGGCGTTTCACAAGATAATGTCAATCTTAATGAGATTGCTTCCTCTTTAGCAAAAACCGCATTATTGTCTTTTAGAGATGAATCAGGAAATACTTTGTTGACTGGCGCCGATATTAAAAAAGTAAAAGCTGAAAAGGCCGTGATAGACGATTCCGGATATCAAATTTCCATTGAGTTTTCAAAAGATGGCTCAAAAAAATTCGCTGAAGCTACATCAAATAATATCGGCAAACGAATCAGCATTTTTTTGGATGATGAAGTAATGTCAGATCCTTACGTCAGCATGGTAATTACAGATGGGAAATGCGCAATTACAGGAAGTTACACAAAAGAAAGCGCTGAAGATTTAGAACGGCTTTTAAAAGTTGGCACGCTTCCATTTTCTTTAATAATAATATCCGTAGATGACAAATCAACACAGTAAGAGGGAGTATGTAATGAAGAAAAACATGGCTATACAGACTTTTATACTTGTTAATATAATTATTATAGCAATATTCACAGCAGCATGCGGCGGTTCAGCTAAAACATTATCACCTCCAGTATAAGGGATGGAAGTGATTTCATGCGGCAAGAGTTGGATTTCAAAGCAATTGATGAATACAGCCAGTCTGTCATTAACGCGATGGATTTTACGAAAAATTCAGAAGAAAAATTCTATCGTGTGGTAGACTTGGTGGATTTTCAAGATGATGACGCTGAAAAGATATTTCATTGTCTGAAAAATGAATTACGCCTAATACCATTCTGTGAGTATTTAAAACGGTACATATTTATCAAAGCTGGAATGAAGGGCGATTATCGGACAATTCCAGTTGAGGAATACGCGCAAGTTATTATTTATGCATTCAAAGAAAACAACACGCCCAAATCATTTACGGAAACATCGGCGAAACTCAAAGCTCTGGCGAAAAATTGGCTGTCGCAGGATTCGGTAAACCGTTCCGTGGTTTTTTTGCTGGGCTTTGGACTAAAAATGAGCGAAAAAGATGTGTCTGACTTCCTGATTCGGGCGCAGCGTGAAAGAGACTTTAATTTCAAAGATCCGATTGAGATTATTTATTGGTACTGTTTCAAAAACGGCTACACCTATCCCAAAGCGGCACGGCTGAAAGAACAATACGCGGAATTAAAGGAGCGCAAAAACAGTGGCTACTATGAAAACGGTACTGTCAGCTTGCGCGATAACTTTCAAGGCATTCATGACGATGAAACCCTGCTGCAATATCTGGCCGGATTTAAGACTGACCAGCCGGCTCCCCTTTTCAGCGCAACGTCTTACCGGTGGTTTATGGTTTT
>JAISWS010000159.1 GCA_031270725.1 Syntrophomonadaceae bacterium
TGGCACACCTGACCATTGACCCTTACCAGCAAAAAAGTCTGGGCACGTGAAGGGGGGTGACATTTTCACGCGATAATTAACTCGCTTCAGGGGTGACATTTTCATTTGTTATTGACACAGGGAAAAACGTGACGTCCAATAGGGAATAAAAAATTCCGGAGCGCGTTTTTTGGGGCATAGGACCATGAACGGCCAGGTGAACAGTTTAGAATTTAATATAATGCTACAACTTTAAAAAACATAAAGTTTTCTAATAAACATACCTATAATAAACATATGGCATATAGCGCGGATTACAAAAAAGCGGCGGTGGGATACAAACAAAGCGGGCATACATTAATTTTTGCCAATCTCTATCCTTTACCGCACAACTCTTTAGATTGATGTAAATTATCAGCCGTGTTATACTTTGGAGTGTTAAAGGAGGAATGGTCACTATGCCTTTTGACGGCATTACTATACACGCTTTATGTCCTGAACTGGAAAACAGTTTAATAAACAGCCGCGTTGACAAAATACATCAGCCCGAAAAAGATGAGCTGGTTTTTTCGATTCATCATCCTCAAAGCGGTAATTTAAAATTACTCATATCAGCTAACGCCCGTTGGGCCCGTATGCATTTGCGGGAAGGAAAAAGCAAAAACCCCGCTGCCCCTTCCGGTTTTTGTATGCTGCTCAGAAAGTATTTGGAGGGAGGCAAAATTAAAAGCATTAAGCAGCTGGGCTGGGAGCGCATTGTTCACATTACTATAGAAGCTTTAAATGATTTTCGGGAATGGCGCACCCTTACTCTGATTTGTGAATTTATGGGCAAACATTCCAATATTATTTTAGTCAATCCTGAAACCGGAATAATTGTTGACGCTATAAAAAAATACAGTCATGAATTGAGCAGTTACCGGGAAGTTCTGCCAGGTAACGCTTATGTCTATCCTCCTGAGCAATCAAAAATCGACGTTACGCAAACCGATCGGGATAAATTTTGCGCCGCTATTTGGGAAAATGAAAATTCTTCACTGTTTCAGGCTTTGTTTAACTCCTGCGCGGGCTTCAGTCCTTTTGCCGCGCGGGAATTCTGCTATCATGCTTTATTAGACCCTTATTCTCCGGCAGATCAATGCGGTCCCTCCGACATCTATAAACTTCTGCGAATTATACAGGAAACGGTTCGTAATATAGAGGACGGCTCAGAACCGGCCTCTGTTTTGTACGCGGGCAAAAAACCTGAAGATGTGGCCGGGTATTCTGTTAACAGCCATTCAGCCGGCGGTAAGGCCGTTTATTTTTCCAGCGCCAGTGAAGCCTGCACCGTTTTCTTTACCAAGCGCATGGAAATAACGCGCTTAGAGTCTATAAAAAACAATTTGACCCGTAATATTAAAGACCATTTACAAAAAGCCCATCGCAAGAAATTTCTTCAAAGCTCTGATTTGGCCCAAGCGGAAAAAAATATGAGCTACCGTGTCTGGGGCGAATTATTGACCGCTTACGCCCATCAAATCCAAAAAGGGGAACCCCGAGTGATTTTAAGCGATTTTTATACTTCCGAACCGGTCGAAATAACTTTAGCGCCTCATCTTACTCCCATGCAGAACGCGCAGAAGTTTTTTAAAATTTATAATAAAAGCGTCAAAACTATAAAAAATTTGGAAAAATTATCTTTACAGACCCAGGCTAATATCGAATATTTAGATTCAGTGTTACTGGCTCTGGAACAAGCTGAAACTATTCCTCAGCTGGAAGAAATCATTGAAGAATTGGAAAAGGAAAATTTTATTAAAGTCAAAAACAGAGGAAATATTAAAAAAAAGCACGCGGAACCGCTTGTCAGCAAGAGCAGTCCCCGGCGTTTTATTTCCGCCGAAGGCTGGGAAATTCTGGTCGGGCGCAATAACCGTCAAAACGATCTTTTAACCCTAAAAACCGCTGGCCGCCATGATCTCTGGCTGCACGTAAAGAACCAGGCCGGAACTCATGTTATTATTAAAAACCCTTCCTCTGTACAAGATTTAGCCCATATTCCAAACCGCACTTTAGAAACAGCGGCGGCTTTAGCCGCTTATTACAGTAAAGCCTCCCAAGCGGAAAAAGTTGAAGTAGATTATACCTGGCGCAAAAATGTCCATAAGCCGGCCGGCTTCCGCCCCGGTCTGGTCATATATACTGACTACCGGACAATTATCGCCAATCCTCAAAGCATAATAACCAGCGGACTGCTGGAAACTGAATTTTAATTAAAAGGGGGGCCTGTGATGGCACGCCGAAGATGTGCGGGGGGGGTTATTAGAGGGCCCCTAAAGATTAATAAAAAAAAGAGTATGTATTTTTACTATACACACCCTCTTTAAAATTTATTTAATTATTTCTTTTTAGGCGCCGGTTTCTTTTTAGCCGTACTCTTCGCTTTTTTGTCCGCTACCGCTTCTTTAAGCGATTTTCCAGGTTTGAATGCCGGAACCTTAGTCGCGGGCACTTTGATTTCCTCGCCGGTAGCTGGGCTTATCACTTTTCTTTCTTTGCGATCGCGCACCTCAAAACTCCCGAAGCCTATGATCTGGATTTTATCTCCAGAAGCAAGAGTATTTTGGATAGTTTCAACTAGACTGTCCAGAGCTTTGGCCGCATCTTTCTGAGTAATTTGCGCTTTCTCAGCTAACGCCTTTACAAGTTCCGATTTGTTCACAACTGTGTCCTCCCTTTATTTTTTTTTGACATTTGTTTAATTCCTCAAAAGAAAGGTAATTCCTGCATTTTTATCGAAAAATTTTGATTTTTTTGATGATTTTTTGATAAAAATATTTTATTTAGTTTATACATATCATTTTACCATGTTTTCAGAGTATTTATTCATAAAAATCCAATATTTGCGACAATGCCAAAAATTTTTTCCACATACGTTTAAGATATTATTTCCATTATGTGTATTTCTCTTTCCTTGCCTAAGTTATAAAATAAATTGCCTACCTTTATCAAAGGGCGCGTTGGCCGGAAAGCGTCAGTAAAAACCACTTTTCCGATCTCTCCATTGGAAAGCTTTACGGTACTTCCCAGCAATAAATCGCCTATCTTATTAAAAAATATGCTGGTTACCACCGGATCCAGCCTCCCGAAAGATTCTTCCCATAAGATATCAGCCGCCGCGAACGGAGATCTTTTGTTAGAATATACCCTCTCTGAAGTAACGGCGTCATAAACGTCACAAACCGCTAGAACCGGGGCAAAAATATTATTCCCGTAATCTTTCACCCCGTTAGGGTACCCCCTGCCGTCCATCCGTTCATGATGAAGCAATACCGCTTCCGCGATGGGGTTATTGACCCAGTCAAGTTTATTTACATAATTGTATCCCAGAAAAGCGTGTTTTTTCATTTCTTGATATTCTTCATTGGTCAGGGCGTCGTCTTTGTTTAAAATTTTATCGTCTATAAAAACTTTGCCAATATCGTGGAGCACTCCAGCCAATCCTAATTGTTTGACATTATGTTCGTTCATATTCATCCAGCGTCCGGACAACATGCAAAGTATAGCCACATTAATGGAATGTTTGAATAAATAATCGTCTTTTTCTTTTAAAATGCTGATGTTTTTAAAAATATTAAAACCGTCAAATAATTGAGTAAATAAGGTGTCCACTATTTCCAGTACTTCAGCGGCTTCCAGAGGTTGTCCTAATTTAGCTTTAGTTAAAAATTCTTTTACCGAATGTGTAGATTCCAAATAAATTTTTTCAAACGCTTTTTCATTGGGGATATGGGCGGCTTCCTTTTTCTCTTGGGGCGCGTTTACAATCTCTTCCGCGATATACACTTCGTCAATACCCCGTTTTTTGAATCTATCCAAATGGTCTTTATTGATTATGGTCGTCTCTTTAAGTAAAAGCGAACCGTCGGCGGAAAATAAATCTTTTCCTAATCTAGTCCCTATATTCAAATCAGATACATTTAACTTAAACATAAATAAAATAACCTCCAGACAAACTTTTATAACTTTGTAATTAACTATCGTATAAAACTCAATAAAAAATAAAGATTGGTTTGCTATCCAGTACGTCAACGGAGCAAGGGCTCTTAAAAATACTAAGCTCATCGCGCAATAATTGTTGTAAAAAGGGCCTTACGGCCGCTTCCGTACCCTGATGGCCGGCGTCAATAATCGCGAGCCCCTTTTCCAGCCCGGCTTGAGCTTCATGATATTTGATATCTCCGCTGATAAACACATCAACTCCTTGTTGGCTCGCCGTATTTATTAAAGCGCTTCCGGCTCCGCCGGCTAAACCTACCTTTTTTATCATTTTCCCAGGGTCTCCAGCCACTTTTATCCCGCTTATACCCAGCTTTTTTTTCACAATACAGGCGAATTGTTCCAAAGTCACCGGCTTTTGCAGCTCTCCTGCCCTGCCGTAGCTATATTTAAGCCCGCCAGCGGCTAAGGGCAGCAGGTCGTAAGCCACTTCCTCATAAGGGTGAGCTTCCAGTACGGCGCTAAGTACCTGGGGCGCCTGATTTTTCCGCACAATAGTTTCCAAACGGAATTCATCCGCGTATTCTAGTTGTCCCACATTGCCCGTGTAAGGCTCGGCGCCTTCCAAAGGCCTGAAAGTCCCTGTTCCCCGCGTATAAAAACCGCAATCGCTGTAATTGCCGATATGCCCCGCCCCCGCTTCGTACACCGCCGTCCTGACCGCTTCCAAATGAGTTTGAGGAACAAAAACTACTAATTTATATAAAGTTTCTTCCCGCTGGTAGCCTAATAGTTTTATATCTTTTAAACCGATAAGTTCAGCCAGGTACTGACTTAAACCGTTAGGAGCGGAATCCAGATTGGTATGGGCTGAATAAACGGCTGTGCCGGAACGCGCCAGTTTTTGTATTATCCGTCCTTCATGTTGGGCGTAATCTATTTTTTTTACGCCCTTAAAAAAAAGCGGGTGATGTGTTATCAGCACATCCGCTTTCAAGCTCAAAGCCTGATCTATACTGTATTCATCAGCATCCAGAGCGACGGCTACGCTTTTCACAGGCGCACTCAGCGAACCGATTTGCAAACCCGGGTTATCCCAGCTTTCCGCTAAATGCAAAGGAAAATGTTTTTCCATTATGTTCACGATATCTTTAAGAATTATCCGCATGGACATTATTCTCCAATTCTCTTGTTAATTCCCTGTAATAATGGAATTTATCATCATCCGCGTTATTAACGGCGTTTTTTAAGCTATCAATGATAATACGAAATTTATCCAGCATTTTTTGCTTGTAAACCAAGGTATCGGAATCTGAACTTTGCAGCAACAGCGGCCCCATTTCCGCCTCCAGCGCTGAAAGCGCGTACTTTTGGCTTCCCGGTTCATAAACCATGATTACAAATTCACGTCCTCCGTCAACGGCGACCCGTTCCTCCAGCAGCGGCCAGCCCTGTTCCGCGCACCAGAGGCGGAGCGTTTTAAGCCTGCTCATAGGCTGTAAAATATATCTTCTAAAAGTGCGTGATTTTTTTATGTCGGCTTTTAAAATACCGACAATAGTATCCCCGCCCAGCCCCGCTATAATTACGGTCGCGACTTCCTGGGCGCTTAATACTTTTAACCCGTCCCCCAGACGGATCCGTAAATCAGATACGCGCTTACTGCCTGCGGTCCGCGTAAGTAATTTTTCTCCGGGTTTAGCGCCAAGTTCTGTAACAATAACGGCGGGCGCCCAATTTTTTTCTAAAATATACAGCGCCAACTGGCCATGGTCGGCGCCTATGTCTGCCACCGGCGCTCCCTTTATGATCAAATCGGCCATTAAACGCAACCGGTTTCCTATCCCCATTATTTTAAACCTTCATTTATTTATAATTATCGAACAAAACTTTCCAAAAAACAAGTTTTATTAAAAATAGCGGCCCTTATTTTTAAACTGCCCGCGTTTACTGAGGTTTATTAAATTTTTCATTAATTAACGGCGCCTTATGAATAAAGAAAATAAAAAAGAACAACAATAAACTATATCCGTGCTTGCTAAAAGCGCGGCGGTTGTTTACAAGGAGGCGGAAAGATGGACGACGGCAAATTAAAAGCGCCTGAAATTGCCGATTATAAAACACAAGTAGAGCAAATAAAGCCTCAGCCTAAATTACTGAAAAATTGCGTATGGGCTTTCGCGACCGGAGGTTTTATCTGCTTGCTGGCTCAGATAATATTCAATTATTTGCTGGCCTCCGGTTTAGATAAAATTCAGGCTGGTAACAGCGTATCCATTATAATGATATTTTTGGGCGCCTTGTTAACCGGCCTGGGGGTTTATGACAAAATAGTAGAAAAAGCCGGCGCCGGAGCCATTGTTCCTATTACCGGCTTTGCCAACGCTATTGTGGCTTCCGCTATGGAATTTAAACATGAAGGCTATATATTTGGCGTAGGCTCTAAAATTTTTTCAGTTGTCGGACCCACGCTGCTGTTTGGTTTTGTTTTCTCAGTCCTAATCGGCTTGATTAAAGTTTTTATAAACGCATAAGGAGAATTATCGTGCCTACGAGTAAAAAAAAAGGGACTCAGACTGTTGTTTTCGCCAGGCCTCCGGGCATATCTTCCTGGGCTTCCATTGTCGGGCCCAAGGAAGGGGCGGGCCCTTGGGGAAGCTATTTTGACTGGCGGCTGAATGATTATTTATTCGGGGAAGAAACATGGGAAAAAGCCGAAAGTAAATTACTGCGTGAGACTGTTAAATTAGCCATAAGCAAAGGTAATTACCAGGAAAGCGATATGGAGCTGCTCATAGCGGGAGATTTGCTTAACCAAACCATCGCCAGTAATTTTGCCGCGCGGGATCTCGCACTGCCTTTACTGGGAATATTCGGAGCCTGTTCCACCATAGCGGAAGGGCTTATAATAGGCGCTATGCTCATAGACGGCGACTGTATCCAGCGCTTGGTAGCCGCCGCCAGCAGTCATCATTACACCGCGGAAAGGCAATTTCGTCTGCCAACGGAACAAGGAACGCAAAAGCCTCCTACTGCCCAATGGACAGCCACAGCCGCCGGAGCTGCCGTGCTGGATGGTTTAGCGGCGGCCGGACCCAGAATTACAGCGGTAACCATAGGTAGGGTAGTGGATATGGGGATAACCGACGCGGCTGACATGGGCAGCGCTATGGCCCCCGCCGCCGTTGACAGTATTAAGCGGCACTTGCGGGACATGGGGCGGCCTTTAAGTTATTATGATTTGGTAGTCACAGGCGATTTAGGCCGTATAGGTAAAACCATGGCGGAAAAATTGCTCTCTCATGAAGGGATCGAACCGTATTCCAACTATAAAGACTGCGGGGTATCATTATTTGGCCTCAAGCAGTCCGGAGTCAACGCGGGCGCCAGCGGCTGCGGCTGTTCCGCCAGTATGCTATGCGGGCCCTTGCTGAAAAAAATAACGGACGGAGATATTCATAAATTGCTTTTCGTCGCTACCGGAGCCCTGATGAGCCCTCTTTCTTCCTGGCAGGGAGAAAGTATTCCGGGCATAGCTCACGCGGTGGCTATAGAGTATTGAAAGGAGCTATGCTATGATTTCTTTGTTAATAGCTTTTTTAACCGGAGGATGTCTGTGCCTTATAGGGCAACTGGTTATGGATAAGACGAACAGCAGCGTTTCTTCCGGTCATATCCTGGTAGGATTTATATCCGGCGGCGCTATATTAAGCGGAGCGGGCTTGTATCAGCCGTTAGTGGACTGGGCTGGCGAAGGGGCGTCGATACCATTGTCGGGATTCGGTAATTTACTGACTCAAGGCGCTTTGAGAGGAGCGGAAAAAGGTATAACCGGAGCTTTCAGCGGCGGAGTGGAAGCAACGGCGGCCGGCATTACCGCGGCTATTGTTTTCGGCTATGTTATGGCGGTTCTGTTCAATCCCAAAGGATAGTAAAAAAATCATAAATTAAGCGGAAAAGATACAAAATCCCGTTTGCCGCTTGAAAACGCGGATTTGCGGAAGTATTTTCCGGTTTATTATAAATAGTTTTTCAGTTTCAGCAAAGCGGCTTTTTCTACGCGTGAGACCTGGACTTGGGATATCCCCAGGCTTTTGGCGATCACAGCCTGGCTTTCGTCTTTGAAAAAACGCCTTGTAAGCACTTGTTGTTCCCTCGGCGACAACCGGGTAAGCGCTTCTTTTAAAGCTAATTTTTCCAACATGTCATTTTGGTTATTCCGGCTTAAAGTGTCGAGAAAAACCAATGGCTTCTTATCCGAGGAGGGCGAAAACATATCGTATATATACGCGGGCGGTTTACAAGCTTCCATCGCCGCTACTATTTCTTCTTTCTCCATATCAAGCGCGACGGCCAGTTCGCTTATACTAGGCTCTCTCTGTAATTCAGCCGATAGTTTTTCTCTGCCCCAGGCGATTTTTCCGTATTTTTCTTTTAAACTTCTCTGTACTTTTATGCTGCCGTCGTCCCTGATAAATTTTTTAATCTCTCCCACAATCATCGGGACCGCATAAGTGGAAAAACGCGCCCCAAAACTAAAATCAAAATTATCTATAGCTTTCAGCAAACCGATAGACCCCACTTGAAAGAGGTCTTCATAATCATAAAGCGTGTTTTTAAACCGCTCCATTACCATATATAATAATCCCGTGTTATTTTTATAAACCTCTTCCCGAGCCAGCTCGTCTCCTTGCCTGGCGCGCGGCAGCAATTCTTCGTTGCTTTGAAAATCAGGGGCGGCAGACATTATAAACCCCCACCTTTCAGGCATCAGTTTCCGAGGCCAGAGCGAAACGCCGTTCCAAACGGACGGTTGTCCCTTTATCAACCTCGGAAATAACATTTACTGTATCCATAAACGACTTCATAAAAGTAAAGCCCATGCCCATACGGGTCGCGTCACTTGAAAAAGCCGGTTCCATAGCCTGCTCGACATCTTCAATCCCTTTTCCGAAATCTTCGACTGCTATTTCTAAACTATTATCATAGCCTATAGAAACTGTTACCATTATTTTTTCATTGGGCCTATTATCGTAGCCGTGAATGATACTGTTGGAAACAGCTTCCGAAACAACCAGTTTTATTTCTTCTATGTCGTTTAGCGTACAGCTGAGCTGGGCGGCAAAAGCTCCCACGCTGGAACGGGCGAAAGATACATTTTCAGGGCAGCTGAAAAACTCAAATCGCACATAATTTTTTACATTCATCAAACCCCATCCTCCCTGTAATTTTTTATAATCTCCTGTTCATTCCCACACAGCGGGATTAACTTATTTATACCCGAAAGCACCAATATTTGCTCCACCATGGGCTGCGCCCCCGCTATATACATTTTCCCTTTTTGGGCTGATATTTTTTTGTACCGGCCTATTATGACCCCCAGCCCTGAACTGTCTACAAACGATACTTTCTCCAAATTAAGTATTAAAACGCGGCTTTGGTTTTCTTTTATTTTTATATCTATAAACTCCCTCAGCTTTTCTGACACCAGCAAGTCAAGCTCACCCGTCAGCCTGATTATTAAAGTATCGTATATATTTTTGCAGTCTATATTCATAAAAAAATCTCCTCCTTAGATTTTTTCAGCACCCCTATGGGTTCTATCAAAGAGGAGATAATACCTTCTCCAAAATTACCCTTTAAAAAGCCAGGTTTCGGCGAATATTTTCAAAATACCCCGCGTCCAGCCTCCGGAGGCTACGCTTCGCGCCGCTACCAAATCAATGTTTTTCTGAATTTCGCCGTCCCTGTAAATAACCATTTCCCCCAGCTTCTGCCCCGCCGCGACCGGAGCTTCAATATATGGCGACAGGGTCTGGTCATAAGTTATTTTCCCTTCGTCCCCTTTTAAAACTATGACCCCGCCGTTCTCGGAAGCCACCGCTTCCACATTTTCCGCCAGCCCTTTCCCTACTTTCACAATTCCGCCCGCGTTGTTTTTATCCAGAAACTTGACGTAACTGTATTCGGCAAAGCCGCTGTTATACAGCTTCATCGACTCATTGATATGCCCGTTGGCGTTCGGCGCTCCCATGACTACGGCTATCAGGCGCAATCCGTCGCGCTTGGCGGTAGATACCAGGCAATATTGCGCTTCCTGGGTCCAGCCGGTTTTTAATCCGTCAGCCCCTTCGTACTTCCACAATAATTTGTTGGTATTATATAATTTGAACGCCCCGTTTCGCAGATCGTATTCTTTGATCGCCGAATATTCAAGCACTTTTGCGTCGTTAACCGCTTCTCTGGCAATGGCCGCCATATCATATGCGCTTATCCTGTGGTCCGGAGCGGGCAATCCGTTAGTATTAGCGAAATGGGTATTCTGTAAACCTAAAGAGCGGGCTTTCTGATTCATTCTTTCCACAAAACGCTCTTCGCTGCCTTCCAAAAATTCCGCGACCGCGACGCAGGCGTCATTGGCCGACCCTACAGCTATAGCGATCAGTAATTCTTCCAAAGTCATTTCTTCACCCGGAGCGAGATAGATTTGGGAGCCGCCCATACCGGCCGCGTAATCGCTGGCCGTAACTTTGTCCTGTAGCGCGGCTTTCCCGTTCCGGACATCTTCCAAAGCCAAAAACAGGGTCATCAGCTTGGTCATACTAGCCGGCGGCAGCGGCTGATGCTCATTTTTACTCAGTAAAACGCTGCCTGAATCCGCGTCCATCAATATATAAGACTGGGCTTTCATATCCAAAACTTCCGCCTGCGCCCATTTGATGCCAATAAATACAAAGATAAACGCGATCACTAAAATCAAAATAATTCTCTTTCTGTTCATCATCAGACTTATACCCCTTTCCTTTTAATTAATAAATGTTAATTAATAAATGATATGACGTAAAAAACAATTTTATGTTTGCGGTTCCGGCTTTCTCTGTTAAGGGCTTTTTAACGCGGCGATAAAAAAGCCTGCTAATCCGTTTACAGCTTGAAGGATTTTCTAACCCTACTATATTTATAGTTTATTCCGCTGTCTTTTCATTTGTGCGGCAAATATTAAAATTTGCCGAAATTTACCAAATTAATAATTCAGCTCCAAACTCTTCCTATTTAAATTATCGTTGACAGGCTGGCCTCCTTACTGATAAAATAATATAAATGAATAAAATTCACTGAATTATATTTATTAAATAATTTCGGCACGCCAAATCTTCCTTGCCAACGCGGCAATAGCCGGTGCGGACGCTGACGGCACGGTAGCCGGAGGAAGGCGGAAAATAATTGTTTGACAGCGCGGGAAGGCATGGTTCATGAAAGATAAATTAACGCGAAGGGCGCGGCAAGCGCTTGAAACGAAGCGGCGCCTATATGAAAACGCTTTGGCGCTGTTCCGGGAAAAAGACCTGGAAGATGTCACGATAGCGGAGATATGCGACGCCGCCAATATTTCATCAGGGCATTTTTATAACTATTTCGATTCCAAAGAGGCTTTGCTGCTTGCCAGTTATCCCGCTTTTGACGATTTCGCGCGGGATGAATTTTCACGGAGAGCGTTTGCGGACAACCTCTCGGCCATTCAATCCATCGTGGCTGAACAGACCGCGGTCGCCGTTAATCTCGGTCCGGGCCTGACCTCGCAAATTATGAAATTGCAGCTGAGATTGCACGGGAAATATGTTATTGAGAGCAACCGCTTTTACCATGCTTATATGAAAAAACTGGTCCGGGACGCCGTTGAGAGCGGAGAGCTTCATCCGGATACGGACGCGGGCGAAGCGGCTGATATGATTTTGAGGCTGGTGCGCGGCGTTTTCTTTGATTGGGGCGTGCGCGGCGGGGAATATGACCTCGAAGAAAAAACGCGGGCGGATTTACAAGTTTTGTTGAAGGGATTGATTGCCAAATAATGCGGCTCTACGCGCTTGAGGCGCTTATGGGGTCGCGAAAACCGCTCGCCGCCGCGTACCGCGTAAAATAACAGCGTAGAGCGAAAAATATTCAGACGAAGGGCGGGGATTACTTATGAAAGTCTGCAACCCGGAACATACGGCCGCGATGATTGCTTTAATAAACGCTAGCCCGTATTTTTCTTTACTGTCATTAAATGTTCGCGTAATAGGGATGGGATACTGTATGCTTGAAATAAACATTGATGAAAAACACCTGAATCCGTTTGGCGGGCTGCATGGCGGGGTTTATTCCTCCGCTGCCGACACTGCCGCTTACTGGGCCTCCTATTACAGCGTCCCCGAAGATATGGGGCTGATTTCCGTCGACCTTCATATCGATAATATTTCTGCGGTTCAAAGCGGCAAACTGATTGTCGAGGGCAAGCTGATAAAAGCCGGGCGTATCGTCTGTTTTTCAGAAGCGGCCATAAAAAATGAAAATGGTAAGCTTTTGGCGCGCGGGACCTCAAAGCAGCTGCTTACGAGCGGCTTGCAGACCGTTAGCCACGCGCTTGAAACGGCGGGATATAAGGCTTTGCCGCCTAAGTTTTGTGATTAGCTTTCTTTCATTATATATATCCGCGCGGGATACGCCTCCGCGTTACCGCGTCCGTTCCCCGGTACAGGCGGACGTAACGAAGCGCCCTTCCGGAAACGGGGCATACGCCGCGTCAAGGCTGTTTATTATTTCCTTTGTGTTTTTTAGCGTACTTTTATATCGTTTTTTGCTTTGTAATATTATTGCCCCGCGTGCCCGGCAGGGGTGCGGCCGCTTAGTTATTGCGCGAAGGTTATAACGGATTTATTAATAAGGGCCGCGAAAAAATTTTCCGGGCGGGGAACTTTTCACGGGGGGTTGGTGTCTAAAACTATTGAACGGCAGCAAAGGCCCGTTCGTAAAAAGAAGTAAAGTATGATATGATGAAAGGCGATGCGGGATATCCGCGGGGAAAATACGGCAAAGGAGGCGATAGCTACATAAGACGGCTGACCGGAAGCTCCGGAGGCTATGAAGGCGGGGCGGACAGCCCTGAACACCTGCAAGATAAAATATTTTCGATTAATTTTTTAAAGGAGGAAAAAAATTTGTTAAGATTTAAGAAAAAGAGTAAAAAACTGGCCATAGTACTGGCCATAGCCATGATGGCCACCATGTTCATGGGGCTGGGCTCCGCCAGCGCGACAGGTACCTACAGCACCCTGGCGGGCGCGGGTTCGGTAGGCAGCGGTATACAGAACCTGAGTACCGTCAGCGCCGTATTTACCGCCGGCACCCTGTCCAGAGGCGCGGTTCTCACTATCAAACTGCCGGCGGATTTTACGCTTCCGGGAGCTGATGGTATTACGTATGATGTAACTGCTAACAGTGGTGACCTTGCAACTGGTGACCTTGGTTTGTATGTGCCGGAGCTATTTGACGGCACTACCGTTAACGCGCTTTATAATGACAATACCGGTGGTACTACGACTCATGTAGAGCATATAGT
>JAISWS010000005.1 GCA_031270725.1 Syntrophomonadaceae bacterium
TGTTTCATAGGGGAGTACCCCTGTAAATATTATATCTTCGTCTAAAATTAATCCCGATGAAGCCGCCAGGCCTTTCAATTCTTCCTCAAACGGCCCCCCCGCTACCAGGACTAATACCGTTTCCGTTTTCTGCTCGTGAATATCCTTAAACGCTTTTATCAGAAACTCCAAATTCTTTTCTTTGGCCAGGCGCCCTACAAACAAAAGTATCTTTTTATTGCAGGTAGCCGGATAATGTTTATTAAGCCAGCCGGTATCGCCGGCCGCAAACTTTTGCAGCTGCACTCCGGTAGGGATAATAGTAACCGGCGTAGTTATTCCCTGCGCGTTCAGTTTTCTCTTAACTATCGAACTGGGAACTACTACATGGTCACATTTATTACAATAATACTTGCTGTACTGAACAATCAGTTTCTTGACTAAATCATGAGCCATCGGTACATAATGCACATATTGGTCATACATAGTATGGTACGTAAATATCAAAGGAAGACGTTGTTTCTGAGCGCAGTGCAAGCCTACCTGCCCTAATATAAAAGGCGAATGGACATGTATAAGATCCAATTCAATTTCTTTTAACGTACTCTGCATCTTAGGATAATACGGAATAGCCAAAGAATAATCCGAATTGGTCGGCGAAGGCAGCGACTTCATGCGGTAAACGCCTGGTTCTTCTTCGCTGTAATTAATATAATTAGGAGCAAAAACGAATATTTCATGACCCCAACGGCTTAATTCTTCTTTAAAAGAAATGATCGAATTCACCACTCCGCTGGTATAGGGTTTATAACTATCGGTAAAAATACCAATTCGCATTACATACACCTCTCTATATATAATACCGTTTATTGATAATAAAATTTCTCTATATCAGCATTTATTTTTTCCAGTTGATATTCTAACAGTTCCAGCATCCCGCCTTCATGAATTCTATCATAATAACCGTTAATTTTAAATTCATCGCGACAGCTGCTTAAAGTATAATCCATGAAAGCGTGACTGCGCCAATGCACCAGATTTTCCTGCTTGTTTTTAATCAGGTTTTCTATTTCCCGTTTCCTGGTAAGCAATTCTTCCAATTGCTCCATCAAATACTCCTCCTGTCAATATTTCAAATTATTCTGAACGATTTCCACTATGTCGGCTATAAATTTACCTATAAGGGGGATATTAAGAAAATTCAATATATTCAGTAAATATATGACTAAAGCGGCCAGAAGCGTAAAACCTACCGCCATGCCAAAACCGCGCAACAGCCCGCTTAAAAAATTCGGCCATAAAAGTTTTCCGGGATTATATAAAAGCTCAACATATTCAGCTATGCTCATTTTCTCCATACACAGATATATTTTATCCATTTTTTCGCTTAAAGCCGATAATTCGCTTTGCGGCACGGACAATTCCTCGTCTCTTTTCCCGGGGACAGCCTCGCGGCTGCAATCTTTCTTATTCAAAAATCATTACCTCCCGTTGTTATTATTATTCCCGGAAGGGTGATTCTATTCAGTTTTCAAATTACGCGCGGATATAAAATATTTTCTGTTTAATTAACGTCCTCCAAACAGGTTCAATTATTCAGCGAATGGATAGGGGCCGGTATGCGCCCTTTTCTCTCTATGAAATCAAACGAGGAAAATTTATTCACAGCCATAACCGGCGCCCGCCCTAATAAGCCTCCGAACTCTACCCAATCTCCAACCTCTTTACCTGGAGCCGGAATAATACGCACCGCCGTCGTTTTGCGATTTATCATGCCTATAGCCGCTTCATCGGCTATAATGGCAGCTATAGTATGCTCCGGAGTATCGCCGGGTACGGCTACCATATCCAGCCCCACCGAACACACACACGTCATGGCTTCCAATTTATCAAAAGACAAGGCTCCTTTAGTTACCGCCGATATCATTCCCTCATCTTCGCTGACCGGAATAAAGGCGCCGGAAAGCCCTCCTACATAAGAAGAAGCCATCGCCCCTCCTTTTTTAACCGCGTCATTCAGCAGGGCCAGGGCGGCAGTGCTGCCATGAGTCCCTACTTCCTCCAACCCCATAGCTTTTAAAATAGCCGCCACGCTGTCCCCCACAGAGGGAGTAGGCGCTAATGAAAGGTCCACGATCCCGAAAGGCACTCCCAGCCTGCTGGAAGCGACTCTGCCGACCAGTTCTCCCATTCTGGTTATTTTAAAAGCGGATTTTTTAATTACATTAGCCAATTCTCCCAGATCAATCCGCGGGTACTTCCGCACCGCGTTTAAAACCACTCCCGGCCCGCTAATACCTATATTTATAACCGATTCGGCTTCCCCCGCTCCGTGAAAAGCTCCGGCCATAAACGGATTATCTTCCACCGCGTTGCAAAAAACCACCAGCTTGGCGCAACCAACGCCATCTTTATCTTTGGTCAGCCGAGCCGTCTGTTTAATTATCCCTCCCAGTTCAGCTATGGCCGTCATATTTAGTCCCGCTTTAGTAGTACCAACATTGACCGAAGCGCACACGCTGCCGGTTTGAGCCAAAGTTTCCGGCAAAGCCTCGAAAAGAGCTTTATCTCCGGCGGTAAATCCTTTATGAACCAGCGCGCTGAAGCCTCCGATAAAATTAACTCCCGCTTCATGAGCGGCTTTATCCAAATACCGCCCGATGATAATCATATCATCCGCCGGCAATCCGTCTCCCACCATGGAAACAGGGCTTACCGATATGCGTTTGTTAATTATGGGAATACCGTATTCTCTCTCAATGTCATGGCCGGTTTTTACTAAATTACCTGCCGATTTTACAACTTTATTATATATTTTTTCTCCGGTAATTTTACCGTTTTCGCCGCGGCAATCTTGAATATTGACGCCCATTGTAATAGTGCGGATATCTAAGTTCTCATCCTGCACCATGTGTATAGTTTCCATGATTTCATCCTTGCTTATACTGAAAGGCATCCATACCCCTCCTGAGATATACCCAAATATTTATATTCGATGCATGAAGCGGAATATATCTTCATGCTGAACATTTATCTCTAAGCCTAATTCCCGGCCTTTATTTTTTAAATTGCGCGTCAAATCCGTAAGTTCAACCGACATCTTGCCAACATCAACTACCATAGACATGGTGAAAAAACCTTGCAGAATGGTCTGGTTGATGTCCAGTATGTTAGCTCCCGCATCGGCTAAAATATTGGCGATTCCGGCAATTATACCCACCCGGTCGTATCCGACCACCGTAATGATTATTCGTGTCCCTTCTTCCATCCTCTTCTCCCTTCAATTTAATATCCTTTTAATACCTTTTCCGGCACTTACGTTTCCCCCGCCCGCAGAGGCGGGGGTATCTTCATCTGAATGTACCGTCCGCGTAAAACCGCTGCCGTCTGGATATCATAACGCGCCGGCAGCATTTTCGGGATTGAGGAAAAATGCTTGGCTTGCTTCCAGGCATTGTCTCGGATGAAGCAGAATAAATTAATACCGCCGCTATAACCGGTGCAGCACTTGAGCACAGCGTTCGCAAAGATGCTCGTATGCTTTATCATTGCCCACAGTTAGGTCAACTGTCCAGCAACGTTCACATTTTTCCCCCTGCGCCGCCCGGGCTGACGCCCAAAGGCCGGGAACTTCTTCTAAGGAGCCGGCTTCAGCGCCTCTTTCACCGGCCGGATGCAGCTCAATTTGGGAAACGATGAAAATCCTTTTCAGATCTTCAAATTTACTTAGCGCCGCCAGCCGTTCATCATCAGCATATATGTCAACATACGCGCCTAATGAATGTCCGATGATTTTCCGGGCGCGAGCTTCTTCCAGCACTTTGGTTACAACTTCTCTGACGCGCAAAACGCCGTTAATCCGTCTTTCCAATTCGTCGTCAAGATATTGGTCACTGACAGCGGGCCACTCCAGCAACTGCACGCTTACCGGCTCATCCTCTTTTTTCAGATGGCCCCATACTTCTTCCATGGTGTAAGTTAAGACAGGGCTTAACATTACAACCAAAGCGCGGATCAATTCGCTCAAAACTGTTTGAGCAGCCCGGCGCTCCCGTGAAAAAGGCAGCGAGCAATACAAAGTATCTTTCCTTATATCAAAATAAATATTACTCAAATCAAACACACAAAAATTATGCACAGCGTGAAAAACCACGTGAAATTCATAGTTTTCATAAGCCTGCCGGGTACGCTGCAG
>JAISWS010000065.1 GCA_031270725.1 Syntrophomonadaceae bacterium
TGTGCGTAATCAGCCATTTGCTATCACCCGCTCTTAGGATAACAACTAGCTTTGTCTTAAGTCAAGCTAAAGCTATCCGCCTAAAGGCGGAGGTTTGAACCTGGCACATGGAAAATCAAAGTCAGCGCTGGCTATATAAGTCAGCGCCGCGTTTTTACATACCGTCCGGCTTACTTGTCGGACGGTTTTTATGTCGAATGGAGTGATTACAATGTAGGTTCAATCTTTTAATAAAGTGAATATGGCAATCGTGTAAAAAATGGTATGGCGTTCACATAACGGTGAGCGCCTATTTTTATGCCGGGGGTGTGCCCATATGAAAGAATATAAAGTTCATATTACCGAAACGCATATTATCAGCGTCAACGTAAAGGCCCTAAACGCTGAGGAAGCGCGGAAGATTGTGGAACAAATGTATATGGAGAACGATTTCATTCATGGGGCCGACCATTTTAAGGGAGTAACTTTCTCTGTACCGGGGTACCCGGAACAGGAACGGTGACGATTATGATCGACCGATGGAAAACCCGATCTTCAGAAATGATCTCTACCAGCAAGCAACGCGTTTTGTGCCCAAAACGCAATTCGTCAGGGGGTGTCCCCCTGATGCCCCCAAGAAAAACCTTCCATGAAAGGGGCCGGGTTATGCAAAATAGGAATATCGAAGTTAAGTGCCGGCTTAATCGAAAAGAGGTTGACGCCATAAATAAACGTGTCAAAAAAAGCGGGCTTTCCCGTGAAAGCTATTTACGTTCATTAATTAACGGCTATGTCCCTACCGACGCGCCGACGCCCGATTACTTTGCCATGATGAAAGAACTGCACTATATCGGGGTAAACCTGAACCAAATAGCTCAAAAAGCCCACCTAATCAACGTGCTGGATGTAAAAAAATACGATGAAAACGTCTCCCTGCTGAATAAGGCCATTGTGAGCATTACTAACGCTGTTATGCTGCCACGCGGGATTGAAACTGTAAAAGGCGGTGGGGATAGATGAACGCCCTGAATTATAAAAACGGCGCTGATTTTTTTCATGATACCGCAGCTAATTATGGTGTTTATGAGGCGCTCGGAATTTGCGGGCGGTACATTGACACGCAAATGAAACAGGAAATACCAAACACTGAGAAGGTGTTCCGCGGGGAACTGTTCGCTGCCATGCAGGAAGCGGCAGCCGCGAAAACGGATCCCTCTAAACTTGTATACCCCTATGATTTCCAATCCGCCGATGACCGCGCGGAGACTTCCGCTTATCATGACAGCCGCAGGCGTAATACCGATTGTGCCCAGGCAATCGACGGCGCTATAAACGCTTCTTACTATTCGACGAATCACTATCACCTTAAACTTGCCGTAATGAAAACGGTTAACGGTTTCGGTTTCGCCCGTGTAAACGCCGTGCTTGCTTATAATTGTCAGAGGCGGCCCCATGACGGGCGTTTTTCATCCGGCAATCAGAAATGGGCGCCGGACTATCCATTACAAAACGAAGCGTTTACCGGCGCTTTTCTAAATTCGCATTCCGTTCTGATTGACGGCTTCACTACTCATGCCCGCGGGCTCTACAAGGATTTGGACGCCGATCGGTTCATACTGCCGGGCCACCCTGTAAGTTGGGAGAACGTCCAAGGTTATGAAATTATACGCGCGGTTTCATTTGAAGACCGGCACGGGTTTGCCATCGGGTTTAACCCTGACGCTGTCTCGCGATTTGTCTGCTGGCGGTTTACGGCCGAGAACAGCGGCAGGGATTATTATTGGGGAAGATATTGCAATGATTTCACCGGCGCGGCGGAGAACTACACAGCCCGCGTCCTTGTTTATATGAGTGGGGAGAGATCGTGGGAAACTCCTGACCCCATGACGCCTGCCAAGCCTAAAGATAATGGCCGGCATAATCATAAAAATAGGACGGGGCCCGAGCGATAAGTGGCCGTCACCTCCATATGGGCGGTTAAGGGTTGGCTGGGGAAGGTTGTCATCTATGCCGAAGATCCCGAAAAGACGCAAAACCCGGCATACTATGAACAGAAAGGCATAACGGCTCAGCAAACGCGGGGTTTATCTGACGTTATCGGATACGCCGTACAGAGCGGTAAAACCCAGTTGGCTGATGAACAAGCGGAAATTATGAAGCATTTTGTTTCAGGGATTAATTGCCAGCCAGAAACCGCGCGTGACGAAATGCTGGCGACAAAAAAGCATTTTACCAAAACAGAAGGCATAGTCGCGTTTCACGGCTACCAATCCTTTGCCCCCGGGGAAGCCTCACCGGAAATGGCACATGAAATAGGCGTCAAACTCGCTGAACGCCTCTGGGGTGATAGGTTCCAGGTAATTGTCGCGACCCATCTGGATAAGAAGAATCATTTGCACAATCATTTTGTGCTAAACAATGTTTCAATGGTAGACGGCATTAAATACCGGCGTACCAAACGCGATTACTACAATATGCGGCGCGAGTCCGACGCGCTTTGCCGTGAGTATAATCTATCGGTTATTGAGCGCCCTGAGAACGGCAAATCCAAACAATACGGCGAATGGAAAGCTGAGCGCGTCGCGATCCCAACTTGGCGCGGATTAGTGAAATCTGATATAGACACGGCTGTCCGTCAGTCTATGACCGAACGTCAGTTTTGGGATAATCTGCGGAAAATGGGGTATGAAATAAAACTTGGCAAGGATATATCTGTCCGGCCTCCCGGTAAAGAACGTTTTGTCCGATTACGCCGTAATTTTGGCGACGATTACGATATTGAGGGCATACGCAAGCGAATACTGGCGCAAACGCGTCCTGAACGCCGCATTATACAGCCTGAACCGCCGCCGAAAAAAATATATGTTAAAGGTAACTATCACAATGCCAAAAAACTTACAGGGCTGCGGGCCCTGTATTTTTATTACCTTTACAGGATGGGCGTGTTGCCGAGAAAACGTAAGCCATCCCCCAAGCGCGTGTATTTCTTACTCCGTGAGGATATCCGGTTCATACGCAACATATCACAGGAAACCAGGCTGTTGGTCAAACATGGCATAGATACGGTTCAACAGCTTTCTGAGTATAAGGACAGTATAAACACCCAAATGGCCGCGTTATGCCTCCAGAGAATGCTTTTGCGCCGCCAATCACGAAACATCCCTGACGATGAGAAACTGGCGGAGGTAAAATCTGAAATTTCCGTTTTGTCCCACGAAATTGCCGGTTTACGGCGGGAGGTGAAGTTGTGTGACGATATAGAAACGCGTTCCACGGGGATGAAAGATAAACTCCGGAAGGCGCGGGAATACGAGAAATCCCAGAGCAGGGAGCTGACGAAAAATGAACAATTCAGGGGACGCCGCTGAACAGATTGTGCGGATGGGTTTAGAGGGTGTTGAGGTTGCCGCGAGGATCACCGGTACAGCGGCTAAAGAAATTGCACTGATGATTATAGCGGCGCTTAAAAGCGATAAAGAAAAAACAGGCGGTTTAAAAACCAAAGGCAGGGAACGGCTTACATCCATGCTGAAGTCCGGTAAACCGCTGGAAATATTCACTGTTAAGGAAAGCGATCTGCAAAAGTTCGCGCAGGGCGCAAAGCAATACGGCATTGTTTACTGTGTTTTACAAAACAGTAAAAATACCCAGGACGGCTTATGCGATATTATGGTTAAAGCTGACGACGCGCCTAAAATCAGCCGTTTAGTGGAACGCTTCAAGTTCGCCGCGGTTGATAAAGCCAGAATTGAAAGTGAAATCGTTACGTCAAAGGCTGAGAAGTATGCCGGCGCGGAGCCGGGAGCGCCGGACGCCGGCGATACGGAGAAATTGCTGGACGAACTGTTGGGAACCCCAGAAGGGAAGGCGCAGCCTGATAAGCCGGAGGTTATAAAAACGGAGCCGGTTAAGGATGCCGCAAAGGACGCCACTGTAAACCCCTACGCGGCGGAGACAGCGAAAACCAGTCTGTCCGAGCCTATCTCAGAGAGCAGAAGCAAATCCGCAGGAGGTACTTCGAGTAAACCGTCCGTGAAAGCGGAACTCCGCGAAATAACGGCGGCTAAAAAGGAGAAAGAAGCGGACGCGCCGACGAACACCGAACGACCCGCACCGGATAAATCAAAAGATAAACAGGCTGTCACACATAAACAGCCGACGCGAAGCAAAAAAACCAGGCCCAGGAAATCGAAAGCGAGGTAATGAAAATGGCAAACTATGACGATCTGTTGGACAATGCCTCAGCCGAGGAGCATAATGGCCAATTATCAAAAGATGATTATGCCGCCAAGAAAAAAGCGGAGCGCGAAGAAATATTTAACCTCTCTGATGATACCGCAATGGGCGTATCATGCGACAGCGAAAAGTTCCGGCAGTATCTTGACTTGCATAGCCGTTTTGACCGCTACAGTGTGGTAAACACACTATTGATCCTTGCGCAGAAAGCTGATTCTTCCCGCCTTGGTGACTTCGACCACTGGAAGAAACAAGGGGGCTTTGTAAAACCGGGGCAAACTGCCATATCTATTTTGGAACCGCAGTCATATGTAAAAGATGACGGTACGCCGGGAACCGGGTATAACATAAAAAAGGTATTCGATGTATCACAGGTTGATACCCGGAAAATCAGGGCCTTAGCCACGCCCGCCGCCAGTTATTCGGAACGCCAGCTTTTGTCGGCGCTCATATCAAAAGCGCCGGTGAAAATAACCGGCGTGGACGAACTGCCCGGCGGCCTCGGCGCAATGACCGATCCTGAAACTGGCGGAATCAGTGTCCGCAAAGGTATGGAGTTTGCCGATACCTTTATGTGTGTGGCGCGGGAGCTTTCCAATGCCGACTTGACTACCGGCCCCGATACACAGGCCGATCCGCGTTTTTCAGCGTATAGCGCGGCTTATCTGCTTTGCAAAAAGTACGGCGTTGACACACAGAACTTTGATTTTTCAAACGCCCCAAGCGTATTTGACGGGATGAACGCGCAGGCGGTCAAAGCTGAGCTATCTCAAATCCGTGACGTTGCCGAGAATATTTCCGAGCGTATGGCCCGTCAACTCGAAGCGCAGGCAAAAGCGGCAAAGAACCAGGAAGCGAGGTAGTTATGAAAAAAGACCAGAAAACGGTCAGCTTCGACGCTTATGAGGAGGGCGCTGTCATTACCGCCCTCAACGATTTGCGAAACAGGGAGATTGACGAAAGAGAGTCCGGTGATTTTATCGGCGACATAATGCTGAAAATCATCAACACTCCGGTCAGGAAAGTGAAAATAAGGGATGAAGCGCGATAATTGGAGATCCGAGATTGTTGTGTACGCGTTCGGTATTCTTCCTGTGGTATGGGCGGCGCTGCTTGCCGCCCCGTCTGTTTCGGGCGGGCTTCCCGAAATACTCCAAGGCTTTGTGTTGGCGATGGAGGACCCTTTTCATATTACGTGGTGTAGGGACAGTGTAAAAACTGTCCTTTTTTGTATTGCCGCCTATATTATCGGCATTGTGATTTACTTTGCTACCAAGCGGAATACCCGCCCAAGGGAAGAACACGGCAGCGCCAAATGGGGTGAGGCGTCGGTAATAAACCGGATATATTCAAATAAGCGGTTTACAGAGAACAAAATACTGACCCAATCCGTCCGAATCGGTTTCGATATGAGAAGGCATCTGCGAAACCTGAACGTATTGGTGTGCGGCGGATCCGGCGCTGGTAAAACAAGGTTTTACTGTAAGCCCAATGTTATGAATTGCAATACTTCAATGGTGATTTTGGATCCGAAGGGGGAAATCGCGCGGGATACCGGGCTTTTGCTGAAAAACAGCAGAATCGAGGTTAAAGTCCTCGACCTTATCAATATGTGGCGGTCACATTGTTATAATCCGTTTGTATATCTGAAAGAGGATAACGATGTACAGCGGCTTGTCACAAACCTGTTCAAGTCCACTACCCCGAAAGGGGCGCAGACGCAGGATCCGTTTTGGGACACGGCTGCCTCAATGCTTCTGCTGGCATTGATTTTTTACCTGATATACGAAGCCCCGCCCGACGAGCAGAACTTCCCAATGGTGATGGAGATGCTGAGGGCCGGTAATGTCCGCGAAGAGGATGAGCAATATCAATCCCCCCTGGATGAACTATTTGACCGGTTGGAAATGCGGGATCCCGACCATATAGCTTTAAAATATTATCACGATTACCGCGCGGGTTCGGGCAAGACCCTTAAATCCATACAAATAACACTATCGGCAAGATTGGAAAAATTCAACCTCGAAAGCCTCGCCGCCCTGACGGTTACGGATGAGCTTGACCTGGCATCCATCGGGGAGAAGAAAACGGCGCTGTTTATCATCATCCCGGATAACGACAGCAGTTTCAATTTCCTTGTTTCCATCCTTTACACGCAATTATTCCAACAACTCTTTTATAACGCGGATCACAAGCATGGCGGTACGCTGCCTGTACACGTCCACCTTTTAATGGATGAGTTTGCGAACGTAAGTTTGCCGGAGGACTTCGATAAAATCCTGTCCGTTATGCGTTCGCGCGGTATTTCTGTTTCCATCATACTGCAAAATTTGGCTCAGTTAAAGGCTTTGTTTGAAAAGCAATATGAAAGTATAATCGGCAATTGTGACGAGTTTTTATACCTGGGGGGTAACGAACAATCTACGCATAAATATGTATCCGAGCTTTTAGGCAAGGAAACCCTGGATACAAACACCTACGGTAAGTCCACGGGGCACTCCGGGAATTACAGCACCAATTATCAGAACACCGGGAGGGAGTTACTGACCCCGGACGAAGTGAGGATGCTTGATAACCGCCATGCCATTTTGTTTATCCGGGGGGAACGGCCGGTCATGGACGAAAAATTCAACATCCTAAAGCACCCTAACGTGGTGGGATCGGCGGATGGTAAGGGAGGCATATTCCAGCACGGCGCTGTTACCGAATCCGTTGCCGCAATTATTTACGAAAAAGATGTTGATCCGGCGAAGCTTCCCAAAATAGAGGCTCCGGAAGGTGATTACGAACTGCTGTCCGAGGAAGATTTGGAAGGGCTATTCAATCCAAAGGAGGACGAATTAAATGGCAAAAAGCGATAGTAACGAAATTATAGGAAAACAGCAATCAAAGGCCAGGAAAAATCAATCTTTTATAAACGTTATACTGACAGCCGCATTTATTTTTTCGTTTTACCTGACAGCGTATGCCTCTAATACCGATCCCATAGCTGTTGTCAATAACTTATCAGAGTTTATTTTTGGCCTTATTCGTGCGGTCGGCTTGATTTTGCTGGGTTTCGGTGTAGTACAGTTAGGCTTGAGTCTAAAATCGCATGACCCGTCGCAAAGGGCGAACGGTTTATTGACACTCGCCGGAGGTATTGTTATAGCCTTTGCAAAAGAGATCATGGAAATAATTATAAAATAATTCATACGAAAATATCAAATATGCCGGAGGGAACAAAATGGCTGAGTATATCGACAAATGCGAGTGTTTTATTCATTCATTAAAACAAGAAGACGGCAAAAATGGGCTGGCGGAAGCCACTATTCTTAAAAGAATCGGGGATAACCAGTACACGGCGGACTATAACGGCGTTAAATGTACGGCGATCTTTAATCCCTTTTCCGGGCGCTA
>JAISWS010000078.1 GCA_031270725.1 Syntrophomonadaceae bacterium
AACGGTAATTTTAAAGGCCGAGAAATTGCGAGAAGCGACTACATACCCTGGCCGAAGATGGAGGAAATACTTGACGATTTGGAGGAAATGGGCGTTAAAGCGGTTACTTTAAGCGGCGGCGGAGATCCCCTTTGCTACCGCTATATTAATGACCTCTTGGCTAAGATTATCCGTATGGGGGCCGATTACGCCGTAATTACCAACGGTCAGGCGCTTACGGGGCGGACGGCTGAACAGCTCACGAACGCCAACTGGGTGAGGATTTCTCTGGACTCGGCCAGTGACGAGCATTATTTCCAAATGCGCGGCGTACGCACTTTTGATAAAGTTATCAGCAATGTAACGCGTTTCGCGGAAATAAAAAACCCCCATTGCGAACTGGGGATAAATTTTGTCGTTACCAAAGAAAACAGCGGAGATGTATATAAAATCTGCGAGACCGCGAAAAAGATCGGTGTTAATAACATTAAATTTTCTCCGGCCCTGCAATGGGATAATTCCCTTTTGTACCATCAGGACATCCGCCGGGCGGTAACGGAGGAAATAGGACGGGCGGCCGCGGATTTTGGCGGAAGTGAATTTATAATAACCGATAAATACTCGGACGATATATATTTCGCGCAAAACTCTTGCAAAAATTACACCAGATGCTATATTTCAGAGTTTTTTACTGTCATCGCGGCGGATTGCAAAGTTTATATGTGCCACCAGAAATCCTACACTAAAGAAGGTGAAATAGGCGATTTGTCAAATTGCTCTTTTAAAGAGCTTTGGTTTTCCAAAGATATACAAAAAAAGATGAAAAATTTCAGGCCGGATTGTGTCTGTGATAACGTCTGCGCTTTTGAGGAGCGGAACCGCCTTTTGCATTCGGTGCTGAACGTGGATCGGCGGTTTATAAATTTTATTTAAGGAGGCTCTGTATCATGGAGGATTTGCGTATCGACTCGCATAAACTTATTTTCCATCCCCGCCGAACCGCGGAATGGCTGTCCGGTAGCTTTACGTATCCCATAAACGCGGAAATCGGACTGCATGGTTCATGCAATCATCGCTGCACCTTTTGCGGTATGGATTTTTTGGGGTATAAAAACCACGTTCTGAATAAAGAAATTCTCTTGCGTAATTTACGGGAAATGTATAAAAAAGGCCTTAAAAGTGAAATAAACCTTAAAAATTTTTATGATAATATTGACGAAGTGAGCCGGGAACTTGAAGCATACGCTGACGACAGCTTCAGCGTTTATGTAAGGCTGAACAGAATGAACAAGTATAAGATTAAAAGATCGTATAACGCCTGCCACGCCATGCCCTTCCATATCTTTATAGACACGTCCGGCGGCGTGTGGCCCTGTTGCGTTTTACTGGGGTTCAGAGAATTGTGCTTCGGTAATATTAACGAAGATAGTTTTACGAAAATTTGGGAAGGAAGTGCCCGCGCCCGTGCTATATCTCTGCTGGGAGCGGAAAAACTCGCCCGATGCTCTCCGTACTGTCATTTAGACGAGATGAACCGATACCTGGAAGAGTTAAAAAATCCCGGTTTACATGTGAATTTTATATAAAAATATTATTAAGTTTTCAGTATCCAACAGATGATTATAAATAAAGTCGGCAGGAGGCGTAATTATGAAAAATTTAGAGGAAACCGCGTTGGATATCAGGCGGAAAATAATTAAAGCGGCCTGGCGCGGAAAAGCAGGGCTGGTATCTTCCGCTATGTCCATCGTTGAGATAATAACGGTACTGTATTTTGACCTTATGCGTTATGACTCCCAAAACCCGGGATGGCCGGAAAGAGACCGTTTTATCCTGAGCAAAGGGCATGGCAGCCTGGCTTTATACGCGGCTTTAAACAAAACCGGGTTTTTGAGCGATGAACTATTAGATACCTTTTGTCTGCCGAATTCTATTTTAGGCGCACATCCCGAACGGTGCATTTCCGGCGTGGAAGCCTCGACCGGCTCTTTGGGCCACGGATTGTCTTTGGCGGTAGGAATCGCTTTGGCGGGGAAAATGGACCGTAAGGATTATAAAACCTATGTGATTCTGGGCGACGGCGAATGTCAGGAAGGCTCGGTATGGGAAGCTTTTTTAACTATTCCGGCCTGGGAGCTTACCAATCTTATAACTGTTATAGACTGCAACCGGCTGCAAGGCTCGGAGACGGACAGGCATACGTTGCTGATGTATCCTCTTAAAAATAAACTTGAGGCTTTTGGCTTTGATGTAACCGAAATCAACGGTCATGACATGAGCGCTGTAAAAAGCGCTTTGACAGCTCCTGTAAGCGAAGGCAAGCCTAAGCTGATTTTGGCCGATACCCTGAAAGGAAAAGGGCTTTCCTGCATGGAAAATAAACCGGACTGGCACGGGCGCGTCCCTAACGCTGCCGAGATGGAAAGCGTGATAGCCGACCTGGCGATAAACAGAAAGGAAGTGGGTCTTTGATGAGGGTGGCCTACGCCAAAGCTTTAGCGGAAATTATGGATAAAAATAGTAATATTATCGCTCTTGTCGCTGATAATACTCTTTCTCTTTGGAATGAAATCATTAATAATAATGGAGACCGTTTTTTTGATTTTGGCATATGTGAAGCTAATGTGGTGGGAATATCCGCCGGTCTGGCTGATTGCGGCAAAATTCCGTTTGTTTATATCATGTCACCATTTTTAGCCTATCGGGCATATGAATTTATAAGAAACGACGTCTGCTTTCAAAATATGAATGTTAAACTCGTCGGCAATTCGAGCGGTATTTCTAACAATAATTTCGGGCCTACACACCATACTACGGAAGACATAGCCGCTCTTCGGGCGCTCCCTAATTTAACCATTCTTTCCCCCGCTACGCCTGAGGAGGCTTATCAGGCCGCTTTCGCGGCGGCGGCTTATATGGGTCCGGTGTACATACGGCTGGGGAAAATAAACGAAAGGGAATTTTACGGCGACGATTATGAGTTCAAGATCGGGCAAGGCGTAATCATGCGGGAAGGAACAGATATTACTGTAATATCCACCGGTTCCGTGCTGGGTGAGGTCTTTGAGGCGGACGAGGTTTTGCGGGCGGAAAATATCAGCCTGAATATTATAAATATGCCAACCATAAAACCGCTGGATGAGCAAATCATAATTGCCGCGGCGGAAAAGACCGGCCGGATTATTACTCTGGAGGAACACAGTGTTTACGGCGGACTTGGAGGCGCCGTAGCCGAGGTTTTAGCGAAAAATAAACTGGCGGTGGACTTGAAAATAATCGGTCTGGAAGGTTTCGCCCAGCGTTACGGCTGGCATCAGGACATAAAAAAAATAAACGGATTATCCTCGCATCGCGTATTGGAAGAAGCGCGAAGTATGATGAAAGAGGGGAAACTAAAATAATGACAAAGGTGCTGGTTACCGGAGCTGCCGGTTTTTTAGGGCAACATGTTGCCGAATTTCTAAGCGGGCACGGGTATGAGGTGTACGGAACCTTCAGGCGAACGCCGGCTGAAATTCCGGGCGTACACATGTTCCGCCGCGATTTATCCAAAGACCCCTTGGAAATAAACGCCGAACTGGACGCTGTTATCCACTGCGCGGCGGAAATTCGCGGAAAAAGCGCCACGGAGCATATAGAAGGTAATATTACCGCTATGCGCAACCTTATTGATTTCGCGCGGAAAAACGCTGTCGGGAAATTTGTATTTTGCTCCAGCACCTCAGTATATGGGGAAGTAACCGGAGAAGCCAGCGAGGAAAGCGACAGGATAAACCCTGATTTATACGCCATGTCCAAATATATAGGCGAATTGCTCGCGGCGCAAAGCTCATTGAATTCCGTTTACAATTTGAGATTACCTAGATTGTTAGGCAAAAGAATAGACTTTACCTATCCTTGGATACCGGCGCTTTCCTATAAACTGCTCCATAGCGAAGAGGTCAACTACTTTAACCCGGAAATATATTTCAACAACTTAATTCATGTGGACGACGTAAACTCCTTTTTATTAAAGCTGTTAAAAAAGGACGCGCGGGAAACCGTTACTCTGAATATCGGCACCAAAGACAAGATGAAAATTATAGATGTGCTTCATACTTTGAAAAAAGGCTTGCGGTCAGGCTCAAAACTGCTGGAAACCGTAGCTCCGGCCCGGCAGCACTGCTACAGCGTATGCGTAAATAAAGCGCTGGAGAGGGGTTTTGATCCTATGTCTATCGAAGAGACCCTCAAGCGATATTGTACGGACATCACCGAAAATGATTAACTTATAGGGAAAAGGAGTATTTTATGAAACTGCTGGACGAGCTGAAACCTTACGAAAACACCGGCTGGCTGGACGACACTATTGGTAAAATAAGGAAACGGGGGGGGGGTATCCTCATTTATGGCGCCGGAAGCTATGGTAAGAGCGTAGCCGAAATTTTGATTAAAAACGGCATTGCTGCCCCCGCCTGCTTTTGCGACGACAATATTAAACTACTCAGGAAACGGCAAATAAAAGGTGCAGATGTTATTAGCTTAAAAGAAGCGTTTATTAAATATGGTGAAGATAACCCTGTACTTATTTGCTGCTCCCTTGCGAACCCTGTAATTGATAAAATGAAACAAAACTGCCTTGACATTGGATTCAGGAACATACAGTATTACCGGCATTTACAGTTTGCGTCCCATTATGAAACTATTTCCGGTTTGTCAAAAATTGAAAATGAACTGGAAGTGGCGTATAATTTATTGGAGGATGAGCGGTCAAAGGAAATTTTCAAGCGCGTACTGACGGCCAGGGTTTCCGGCAGAACCTCTTTGCAACAGAACCTTATTGACAGCTGTATGTATTTTGACCCGGACATTGTAAAACTGACGAAAACGGAAGTTTTTGTAGACTGCGGAGCCTATGACGGTGATACGATATTGACGTTTATAGAGAAGGCGGGCGGTAAGTTTCACAGCGCCTACGGATTTGAGATGGATTTGGGAAATTTTCAATCGCTGCAAAAAGCTGTCCGCCCTTTCGACAATATTTTGGCGATCCATTGTGGATGTTACAGCTATAACGGCGTTGTGAAATTTTCTTCCGAGTCTGGACCCACCTCAATGATTGATGAAAACGGGGACGCGGCTGTAAAAGTATGCCGACTGGATGATTTTATGAAAGACCTGGCGCGGCCCACTTTTATAAAAATGGACATAGAAGGGGCGGAACTAGCCGCCCTGCAAGGCGCGGAATTTATAATAAGGAACTATAAACCGCGGCTGGCCATATGCCTTTATCATAAACCGGATGATATATGGGAAATCCCCTTGTATATAAAAAGCCTGTGCCCGGAGTACAAATTATACATTCGCGCCTACTCAGATTTATTGATAGATTTTGTTCTTTATGCTGTGGTATAGGCTGTTAAAAGGCTATTGTTATTACTAATTTAAATTAAAGAGGTGCTTTATGAAACTGCTGGACGATCTGAAGCCTTACGAAAACACGGAATGGCTGAACGAAACCATTTCCAAAATAAGGAAACGGGGGGGGGTAATCATTTATGGCGCGGCCAGGTACGGAATTATCAGCGCTGATATTTTAATTAAAAACGCGGTTACCGTTTTTTGCTTTTGTGATGATGACGAGAAAAAGTTAAACCGACAAATTAAAGGTTTGGACACCATCAATCTTGACGAGGCTGCCATCCGCTTCGGAACAGACACTCAAATATTTATATGCAGTTATTCAGGTGAACCCGTGATAAATAAAATGAAAGCGAACTGTGCTAAAACCGGATTTACGAATGTGCATCATATTATGCAATTTACCGCTTTTTATGAAACAATTGCCAGTCTTTCCAAAATTGAGGATAAATTAGAAGCGGCGTACAACTTGTTGGAAGATGAAAAGTCAAAGGAGCTTTTCAAACGTTTGCTGGCGGTCAGACTGTCAGGAGATATTTCGCGGCTTGTGGATCTGGCCGAGGACGGTCAATATTTTGACCCGGACCTCGTAAAATTGACGGAAACGGAAGTTTTCGTAGACTGCGGAGCTTATGACGGAGATACGGTAGCGGAGTTTATTCGCAGAACAAAGGGAAAATATCACCGCGTTTACGGTTTTGAAGCGGATGCCCGAACCGCGGATTTGCTGAAAAATAATACTCGCGGATTGGAAAATGTTTTTACTTTCAGCCAAGGCTGTTATAATAAAAACGGAACCGTAACTTTTTCATCGGGATTGGATCAAACTTCCAATATCAATGAAAATGGCGAAGAAACCATAAAAGTATGCCGTCTGGACGATTTTATGAAAGACAAAGCGCGCCCTACTTTTATAAAAATGGACATAGAAGGGGCGGAGCTGGCCGCCCTGCAAGGTGCGGAGTTTGTAATAAGGAACTATAAGCCGCGGCTGGCCATATGCCTTTATCATAAACCGGACGATATATGGGAAATCCCCTTGTATATAAAAAGCCTGTGTCCGGAATACCTGTTTTACATGCGGGCATATTCGCCTTTGCCCATAGAGTATGTCCTTTATGCCGTGCTATGACGGCGGGCCGGATTTTACCTTTTACGGAGGATACACCGTGAATTATGATGATAAAAAGACCTTGATACTTGCGGAAATACAAAGCTATGTGGACGAACAACAAGTACCTGACGCGAAAAGGCTTTTTGCAAAAAGCGTCGCCGACGGGGAAAGCGAAAACGCGCCTTATCTCCCGGAGCTGCTGTTTGAATACGGCTGTTTTTTATTTAACCTGGAAGAGTATGAAGAAGCTCTGGAAAAGCTGGTCAAAGCTTATGACGCCGGTTACGAGCGCGCGACCGTCAAGGAAGTTATTGAATACGCTTACATAACCCCGAATCTGGAGATTTTGAGCGCTAATTACAAAGCCAATAGAGCCAAAATAGCGGCCAGTACGCCGGAATTCGAAAATATCCCGTATTTAGCCGTTCCGGCTTCAGACGAGGTTTTTTATTTATTCGACTGGGCGCGGGAGAAGATAGCAAAAGTGGAAAACCGTGAAGCGCTCATTGATGAGCAAACCGATATCATAGCGGCGGAGCGGGAGTACTATTATTACGCGTTGGAGCGGGGGCATGATAAAAGCCTCTATTTTCTGTGTCCGGAGCGGGATGAATTTTACGCTTGTTTAGCTATGGCGGAAAGCGGCGCGGAAGAGATTGTTTTATTTTCCTCTTTAAATGAAATGCGCTCCTATTTTTCCGACACGGACATATCATTGCCGCAAAACCTCTGGGGGGATAAGGATACTTGTGACGTGCTCATGGGAATCCTGCACGCGGAGCGTGAACGCCGCATGAATATGAAAGAAGATTTTCAGAAAGCAGAGTTATGAGTAATTTCCATATTGATTTGGCAATATAACGCGCTATCAGTCAATGCGTTTAATTTTGGGGCGCGTTGACTTGCATAACGCAGAACTTTAATGAGACAATAATTTTATATAAAAAGAGGGGTATACGAAATGATCTTTTTAGGCGAAGAAATCAAGAAACTGGGGTTTGGGCTGATGCGACTGCCTATGATCGGCGGGGAAGTGGACATGGAGCAGACCAAACAAATGGCCGATTTGTTCATGGCGCAGGGGTTTACCTATTTTGACACCGCTTACGGATATATTGACGGCAAATCCGAAGCAGCGGTCAGACTTGCCCTCGCAGACCGCTATCCAAGGGAGAGCTTTCAGTTGGCCACAAAGCTACCTGCATGGGCTGTTTCAAACGAAAGCGAAGCCAAAGAGATGTTCTGGACTTCACTCAAGCGTACCGGCGCTGGATATTTCGATTTTTATCTGCTGCACAATCTGGGCGTATACAGGACAGACGCGTTTGACGATTTCGGCATATGGGAATTTCTGCAAGAGCGCAAACGGGAAGGGCTTATTAAGCACCTCGGTTTTTCCATACACGCAACAGCGGATTATTTGGACGATGTTCTTACAAAACACCCCGAGATGGAATTCGTCCAACTGCAAATAAATTATGCTGATTGGGAAAGCGGAATCATACAAGCGCGAGGCTGTTATGAAACCGCCCGCAGGCACAACAAGCCTGTGATCATAATGGAGCCGGTAAAGGGCGGCGCGCTGTCGCAGACCAAACTGCCAAAGGTGGCGCTTGATTTATTTGCCGAGGCGAATCCAAACTTATCCGCCGCGTCTTGGGCCATCCGTTTTGCTGCTTCGCTTGAGGGCGTCATCACTGTGCTGAGCGGTATGTCAACGATTGAACAAATGAAAGACAACTTGTCTTATATGAGCCGTTTTGAGCCGTTGAGCGGTGAAGAACATTCGATGGTCGAACGCGTACGGGCAGAGTTGGCAAAGTTTCCGCAAATTCCCTGCACCGACTGCAAATACTGCGAAAAAGGCTGCCCGCAGGACATCGCCATACCGGGAACATTCGGCATTATGAACGATTACTTTGTTTACCAAGACCCGGAAAAAGCGAAGGGCCACTATTATTGGGAAACGCTTGCCAGAGCTAAGGTTTCGGAGTGTATTGAGTGCGGGCAATGCGAAGAGGTTTGCCCGCAGAGCATAAACATAGTTGAAGAATTAGGGAAAGCCGCTAAGGTGCTGGAAGGCTAAACAGGATAACCGCCAAATCCTGACGGGTAATGGGCGCGTCCGGGGCAAACAGACCGCCGCCGATACCGCTTATAATGCTATTTGCCGCCTTTGAGTCATTGATAATTTTTGTTTTCGTTTATCTTGCCATATATTTTGTAGCTGCTGTTCAAAATCAGAGGCGCGCCGTATTATATCTGCCCATACTATTGCCTTCAATGTTCAATCATGCCTGTTGCGGCTGTTGTTTCCATGATGCTCGGAGTTGGAAAAATCGCCGCTTTTCTTATCCGCGACACCGGCATTGCCTCCGCCGCTGTGGTGACTGTCAGCGTGTTCTTGTGTAAGCTCCCGGATTTCGCCTATGGAATGGTCGCGGCAGGATTCCAGCGTCGCGGTCGGATCAACCTTTTGCAATTCGAGAATGGCAAGATATTTGGCGGGGCTGAGCAGCGTCCGTTTTATACATCTATAACAAATACGACTGATTTATGGGAATCCTTTCATCGTTTCAAAAAACATTTCAAAGGAAGCGGCCTGCTTTCATTGTATAGACGCGGTCTGCATAGTTGATGGCGTCTGTGTCGTGCGTAACCATCAATATCGCGGCGCCGTTTTTCACGATGGCCGCAAACAGCCGCATGATTTCCGACGCGGTTTCTTCGTCCAGATCACCGGTCGGCTCATCCGCAATCAGCAGGCGCGGCGACATAAGCAGGGCCCGAGCGATGGTTACGCGGCGCAGTTCCCCGCCCGAAAGTCCGGAAGGGTAGCGCGAGGCGAGCGGGCGGATGCCGACTTGCTCCAGAATGGAAAGAGCCTTTTCAATGAGGCTGTCGTCATGCTTGGGCAGGACATACGGCAGGATCACATTTTGCAATACGGTAAAATTCGGCAGGACGCCATGCCCCTGCATGATGTATCCGAGCCGTGTGCGGCGCAGTTCGGAAAGCTCGCCGTCATTCATGCCGCTGTATTCCCGTCCCTCGAAAACAATGCTGCCCGATGCCGGGGTCAGAAGCCCCGCCAGAATATTCAGCAGCGTGCTTTTGCCGCTTCCGGAACGTCCTGCCACACAAATAAATTCTCCTTCATCAATCGTCAGGGAAACGCCGTCCACCGCAAAGAAAGAGCTGTCATCCTGCTGATATTCCTTTTTTATTTCACGCGCTTCAAGAATCATAACCCGCCCTCCCTGATAACTGCGTAAGCGTCGCTTTTTCCAATTTTAATGGCCGGAAACAGAGACGCCAGCGGCCCCGTCACAAACGACAGCAGCAGGGTGAAAGCGGCTGTCATGGCAAACTGCGTGAGCGATGGCTGCATGTACGGCATATTGACGGTTTCCCCGATATACGTTTGAAACGGAAGCAGCAGCAAGGCGGAAAAAAATATGCCGATCACTCCACCGGACAAACTTACGGCGCCCGCTTCCAAAAGCACAAGCGCGGCCAGCCTTTTTCTGGTAAAACCCAGGGAGCGCAGGATGCCAAACTCCCGTTTACGCTCATTGAACATGATGGAAAATACTATGCAGAGAACTAATAAAGATATGACCCACAAAATAACGGAGAGTACTCTGAAAAAACCTGTCAAGGCGCGTAAGCTTCCCGATACTTCGCCGACGATTTTTTTGGCGGCGACCGGAACAATGCCGCTGTTGCCGTAATCAAACACGTTGTTGATTCTGCCGGCCACGCCGTTTGCGCTAAAACCCTCCGCTACTGTCACAGCGATGCTTGAGATTGCCCCGTCGGGCGGCGGGAACTCGCCGCCTTTTACCGTATAGTCGCTTGCGGCAATTTTCGCCGCGTCCATATTCATAAAGACGGAAGCGTCAAAGCCCGTTCCGGTATTCTCCATTTTGGCGGCTATGCGGTATTCGCGGTCAAAGAAGGTGATTTTGCCACCCGCCTGTCCGCTGACCATGCCTCCGATGACGATCTCATCGTTGGCAAGGGTCTTTGGCAATGCCGTTTTGATCCAAGGCTCGACAATAAAATCCGTGGACTGCTCATAGCCGATCAATTGGACCGGGACCGAGCAGCAGTCGCTGTTCAGCGACGCGACGAACAACTGCGGAGATACGGATTCAACGCCTTCAACCGAGGATATTTTGCCGATCCAAGCGGCGTCCATATAGAAAGTGCTGGGCTCGCCGCGAAGCAGGATGCCTTCCAATTTTTGATCATAGCCCTTTGGAACGATCAGGATATCCGCCCCCAAGCGTTTTGACAGGCCAGCGACGCCGTTGGCCGCGCTGCCAGAGATGTGAGATCCGGCGAACAGAACAAAGGCCAGCGACGCGACAAGCATAATGAGACAGGCGGTGCGGAAAGGCCTGCGCTTCAGGTTGCAAAAAGCAATGCCCCAAAAAGTAAGGCGCGCTTCTTTATTCATTAGTAAGGCCGCCTTCCTTTCCTTTGCCATCCGCTGCACAAGTAAAGCGCGTTGGTCACAAACCCGACAATCCCGAGTATGCAGATGACTGTCAGCGCGGGAAATGTCACCACGCGGCAGGCCATTGTTTCCGCCTCGCAACCGCCGATTAGAACAGACGGAAACAATAGGGCGACAATGCAGGCAAGAATAACGGATATGCTCAATCCAAGCCTAATTTCATAAGACGGAAACAAAACAAGCCCCAAACCGAGCAGGACAATAAGAAGGCCCATTCCGATCTCGGCCTGCCCCGTCCAGTGGCATCGCATAAAGCGGCCGTCCGCGGTCGGCGGACACAGCTTAAAAATAAATTGCGGGCCAAGTGAAACAAGCAGCCCCCCAATAATTGCCCCCGTTCCTACAAATACTCTGTTTTTCATACACTTTTTCTCCCTTGTAATCGCTATGCCCCCCTTCCATGCGATGCCGAATAAATATTCAGAATATAGGAGCCGCAAAGGGAAGGCTATGTTAGTATTACCTAACCGTTTTTTAATTATATACTCCGCTTCCGGATTTGTAAAGGCGGAAGAGCCTTTTTCGCGGAACCTGTTTTTTTGTTTTTGCGACCATTCAGCGGCGCCCGCCTTAGTCATTGTACCCCTGCGGGGTGCGGACGGGGAGCGCCAGCAAGCCGGATTTGATATGCTGAAGCGCGTAGCGGAACCCGGCGTACCCACTCCGCATCCGGTTGACTTCGGCGAGTGCGGCGGCAAGAGCGTTTACCAACTTGTGACTTGGGTTGACGGCGAGGATGCGGAGAGCGTTTTCCGGCTTTAAGCGAAGCGGAGCAGTACGCGCTTAGAGTGAAAGCGGGCGGGATTTTGCGGAAAATTTACTTTGCCTCCGCGCCGGATGATTTGGGAGTAACACTTTATCGTCAATCTACAGAGCTGTACCCTTCGGGCAAGACGAGATTGACACGATGATGAAGCAGTCGCGGGATGTTCTGCATTCGTGAAATTCAAGGCAAGCGCGTAGCCCGTTTCGTTGGCTTCTTCCGAGGCTTTCCGTCAAGGGTTTTATAAGAAAAAAGGACAGGAGTCGGCTGTTTTAGCCATTCCCTGTCCTTTTAGTTTTGCCGGCGCCTATGCGCCGCCCACTCCCACTGCGTCCCCGGGGCGCGAGAGCGAATCCGAAAACCGGTGTAGGATGGCGCAGGTCTCCGCTCTTATCGCGCTGCCCTGCGGGTCGAACCGGTTGTCCGGCTTGCCGCTTATTATGCCGCCGTTGTAAAGGGTCTGTACGGCGTTTTTCGCGTAACCGGCTATTTGTTCGTCGTCCGCGAAAGTAACAAACTGCCGGGTCGCGGGGAATTGTTTACCGGCGAATCCGGCGTAGCGCGTGAGTATAACCGCCAAATCCTGACGGGTGATGTTGACGTCCGGAGCGAACTTATTATTTCCGATACCGCTTATAATGCCATTTTCCGCCGCCCATTCCACCACCGCCCGGCCAAAAATGAAAAGAAAAACCGCAAGAATACGGTGTTCATGCGGGTTTACGGTTCCGGGTAAAATCGTTCGGCCCCAAAAATCGTTTCAGTTCCTGCGCGATAGAATACTATTTTTTATTAACATGTTGGCGCTTAATCCGCGGGGTTCCGCCGTTCTTTTTCAGCGTCCGCGTTCATTATTTCCTTGAGTGAGGCGAACACGCCGCCCAGTCCGGCTAAATCGCTTGGTATAAACAGTTTTGTGGCCTGGCCCTGGCCTACTTCTTTTATAGCTTCCAGCGATTTTAAAGCCAAAACTTTGTCGTTAGGAGCCGCTTCTCTGATCATCACCAAACTGTCGGCAAAAGCCTTCTGCACTTCTAAAATAGCCTGCGCTTCCCCTTCCGCGGTCAAAATGTTAGCCTGCCTGGTTCCTTCCGCCTGCCTGATGGCCGCTTCTTTAAGCGCTTCCGCGTTTAAAATAGCCGATTGTTTCATACCTTCGGCCTCTAAGATAGCGGCGGTTTTTTGTCCTTCAGCCCGTAAAATGGCTTCACGTTTTTCGCGTTCGGCGCGCATTTGTTTTTCCATGGCGGTTTGAATATCCTGCGGAGGTAAAATATTTTTTAATTCCACGCGGTTAACCTTGATTCCCCATTTATCAGTGGCTTCGTCTAAAATGGCCCTTAGTTTGGTGTTGACAAGATCACGCGAAGTCAAAGTCTGGTCCAGCTCCAGGTCTCCCACGATGTTGCGCAGAGTGGTGGCGGTCAGGTTTTCAATAGCCATGCGGGGGCTGGCGATTTCATAACTGTATTTGAAAGCGTCCGTCACCTGATAATAGACTACGGTGTCGATCATCATAGTTACATTATCTTTGGTGATGACCGGCTGCGGCGGAAAGTCAACCACCTGTTCCCGCAAATCAACTATGGAGCGGAATTTGTCAATAAAGGGAATAATGATATTGACCCCTTGTTCCGCCATTTTGTAAAACTTTCCTAAACGTTCCACAACTCCCACAGAAGCCTGACGAATTATACGAATCGACGAAAAACCTACAAAAACTACCAAAACTACCAGAAATAATTCAGCTGCAAATTCCATATTAATCTCCTTCCAAATGTGCGTCCTGTTCAGACAATTTTTTTACAACTAATTTTACGCCGTCTATGCCTACCACGGATACTTTAGCCTGCACGTCTATTTCTTCCTCGGACGCCGCGGTCCAAATTTCCCCGTTTAGTTTGACCTGCCCAAAGTCCAAACGGGTAATGGCCTTGGTCACCTGGCCCTGCTGACCTATCAAAGCCTGAACGTTGCTGACATGCTCTTTGTGTTTTACGAATTTCATTACGATAGGGCGCGTAAAAACCAAAAGCAAAAGCGTAAAACAGGCAAACAGCAGCAACTGGTTATTGAGAGCGCTTATTAAACCGATTTTCACGCAAATAGCAACTACAAAAGCGGATAGCGACAGCCATATAAACCAGAAGCCTAAGGTTAAAATTTCAACAATTCCGCATATTACGGCAATGATTCCCCAAGCGAGAGCGGACACAGACACAACCCTCCCTTCAAAAGCGGGTTTTAAAATTATTTTCCTTATCTATCATACCATATTTATGAGAGCGTTTAATAAATTTGAGGAAATATAGTATAAAAGAGCGGCGCCGGAAGTTTATATTGACGTTTGCGGGGAACGGGCCGACGCTGATAAGGGTGACAAAAAATCAAAATAAATAAATATTTTAAGGTATATTAAGAAAAACGCAGGTAAATAATATTAATTGAAAAATATAGTTAAATTTAGTTGGTAAAGTGATTTGAAAAAATCGCGCTTACTTCAATAAAATGATTATAGTTTATAATTAGCACTCGCAAACGTTGAGTGCTAACAATAAATAAAATAAAAAAGGAGGTATTTCAGTGAATCTTCAACCATTAGCGGATAAGCTAATAATTAAAGTGATCGAGCCAACTGATGAAAAAACCAAAAGCGGACTGTACGTACCTGATACAGCCAAAGAAAAACCACAGGAAGGGGAAGTAGTGGCTGTAGGCCCGGGAGCTCGCAACGAAAAGGGTGAAAGGGTTCCTATTGAGTTAGCGGTTGGGGACAAAGTGATCTTTTCCAAATACGCAGGCACTGAGGTAAAAGTGGACGGCGAAGCTATTTTTATAATGTCCGAAAGAGATATCATGGCTAAATTTGTTTAACATTTAAAATATAGAAAGGGGATAACTTGGATGGTGTCCAAAGAAATTAAATATGGTGAAGAAGCCAGAAAAGGGCTAGAGAGAGGTATTGATCATCTGGCCAATACCGTTAAAGTGACTTTAGGGCCAAAGGGAAGAAACGTTGTTTTAGACCGTAAGTTCGGTTCACCTACTATTACCAACGACGGTGTTACCATTGCCCGTGATATAGACCTGGAAGATCCATGGGAAAATTTAGGGTGTCAGTTGGTTAAAGAGGTGGCCATAAAAACCAACGACGTGGCTGGTGACGGAACTACTACCGCTACGGTTTTAGCTCAGGCGATGGTAAAAGAAGGGTTGAAAAACGTGGCTGCGGGAGCTAATCCTATGATTATGAGAAGAGGTATAGAACAGGCGGTTAAGGTTGTGGTGGCGGAGCTTAAAGATATCAGCCAGCCGGTTGAATCCAAAGAGTCAATATCCCAGGTGGCGGCTATTTCCGCTGAAGACTCTGAAATCGGGGAACTGATTGCCGACGCTATGGAGAAGGTAGGAAAAGACGGGGTTATAACGGTTGAAGAATCACAAACACTGGGGACTTCGCTGGAAATAGTCGAAGGTATGAGCTTTGACCGCGGTTATATATCGCATTACATGGTTACCAACTCGGAAAAAATGGAAGCGGTTTTAGAAGAACCTTACATTCTCATCAGCGATAAAAAGATTTCATCGATAACTGAAGTGTTGCCGATATTGGAAAAAATAGTGCAGACCGGCAAACCGCTGCTGTTAATCGCGGAAGAAGTTGAAGGCGAGGCTTTGGCGACTTTAGTATTGAATAAATTAAAAGGTACTTTTAATTGTGTAGCTGTGAAAGCTCCGGCATTCGGGGAAAGAAGAAAAGCTACCCTGGAAGATTTGGCCGTTCTTACTAAAGGACAGGTTGTATCTGAAGATCTAGGCGTTAAGTTTGAAAATGTCGATTTAGCCATGTTGGGTAAAGCCCGCCAGGTGCTGGTCAAAAAAGAAGAGACCATCATAGTGGACGGCGCCGGCGATGAGAAAGACGTAAAATCGCGCATAGCCAATATTAAAACTCAGCTGGAAGATACCGATTCCGAATATGACCGTGAAAAACTGCAGGAAAGAATGGCTAAACTTTCCGGTGGCGTAGCGGTAATTCAAGTAGGCGCGGCCACTGAAACCGAATTAAAAGAAAAGAAGCACCGCATTGAAGACGCTTTGGCGGCTACTCAAGCCGCGGTTGAGGAAGGCATCGTAGCCGGCGGTGGAACAGCGTTAATCGCGGCGATATCAGCGGTTGAAAAGATTTCCGCCGAAGGGGATGAACAGACCGGCATTAATTTAGTGAAAAAAGCTTTAGAAGAACCTTTGCGCCAGATTGCTAATAACGCGGGAAAAGAAGGTTCCGTCGTCGTGGAAAAAGTAAAAGAAGCAGCGGCTGGAATAGGTTATAACGCCTTGACTGATGTATATGAAGATATGGTCAAAGCAGGTATCACCGACCCCGCTAAAGTTACCCGCTCAGCAGTACAGAACGCGGCCAGTATTGCCGCTATGGTGCTGACGACCGAAGCGGTGGTAAGTGAAGTGCCTAAAGATGATCCGGCCGCGGCCATGTCAGCTGGTATGGGCGGCATGGGCGGTATGGGCGGTATGATGTAAGAAAGAGATTTGATTTTGATTTGAATCGGGTAGGAGGCCACCCATTAGTTGAGTGGCCGACCTCCCACACCACCGTGCGTACCGTTCGGTACACGGCGGTTCCCTAGTTTACACGGACTTTCAGGTAGTAGTCAGTCATGGC
>JAISWS010000092.1 GCA_031270725.1 Syntrophomonadaceae bacterium
TGTAGTCACATTTTCTCAAACTCCGCAAATACCCTGCTTTCAAGCCAAAGTATGCTGTTTCAATGAAAACGGAGCCTCTATGTGCTTCGTTTTCGGTTTTCAACTGGCAAACTCGGGTTCTAGCACCTCTAAATAAATGTGTCAAGAATATTTGTTAAAAAAATCACCTTTTTTTCAGTTGCTCCCCTTCCCCTTTTTTAGCCTCTTTTTAGTTAAATAGTAAAACCCGTGAAAAATTTATGCTAATCCCATATGTTTTTTCAAAGCCAAACCGCATACGGACTGGCTAATTGTAACAGGGTTTTATATGCCGTGTCCAACGCGTACGGAATTTAAACCGCGCGGCGGGGAATTTATAAATTTCAGTATTAATAAGCGCGCCTTTCCTGATGGAAGAAGCAAAAACAGGCGGAAAAGCATATGAAATAAAAAACACGGATATATTATCAGCCCCTATAATAAAGGAAGCCGAAAAGATAAGAAATTACCGCGCAGATATAAAAAAATAAAGCTCCGCTTAATACAATAAGTACCGGGACGATAATAGTGAAAATGAATAATATACTCAATAAAAAAACTGAAAGTAAGTAAATAATCATGTAATAAGGCTGAATCCTGATGATATGCCTGATTAAATCACCGAATTTAAAAGCGTCTTCCAGACGGCGGGATAAACTGAAATTAGCTAACGCTATAGGTATCAGCGCACTCACGCACAGTAACAGCAAAGAACTGAAAAATCCGCCTAAAAAGGGAATATTACCCAATATAATAAAGCCGGCCAGAGGTAACAGCAAGTAAAAAATGACAATTAACAATACCCATAACCCTTCCTGAAGGAATTGTCTCCAATTTATCCAGTCAGGTAAATCGTAACGGCACATTATTCCTCTGCGCATACAAGCCAGATAATAGCCTAAAGTAACAATATTGATGACCGGTATGATAGTTAATACTGTCCCTATTAATATTTTAAACGGCCAGTTTTTGTCGCTGAAAGGATAAATCAGCATATTTTGCCAATATATATTCACTCGCATACCTCCTTCAGTAATACATATTACCGAAGGAGATTTATATGTTACAGTTTAATAAAAAAGGTTTGGACGAGGCTAACTAATTAGTATAGTGAGCCGTATCATTATCCCGCATACTCATACATTCGTCCTCGTCCGCTTCGTAATCATCTTCAAATTCCGTTTCCATATTTTGGATTTCCTGGATTTTCGGCGCCCATTGCTGGACTCTCGCGGCTACCAAACTCTCCTGAACCTGATCGACCACCAAAACCTGATTATCGTCCAGTTCCACGCCGATATTATATAAGCCGCTGTCTAAATCAGCGCTCACAATTAAACCTTCGTATTCTTCCCTGCTGAAATTACTGTTTTGTAAAAAATACTCTTTTTCTACGATGCGGCCTATCCATTGCTTAGCCATGATATAAACACCTCCGTTTTTTATGAAAATATTATTCCCTTTCGCGGCGGCGTTTACTCATGCTGAAAAAACGTCTTCTGAAAATCTGCTATTAAAAATTCTTTTTGCGAATGGCTCAGCTTCTTAATGGCTTTTTCCCTTTTAAGCGCAGCGCTTTTATCGCACAACGCCTCCATATAGACACATTCAACCGGTAATCTGCCTCTGGTATATTTGCTGGCCTTACCGGCGTTGTGGCGCTCGAGGCGATGGGGTAAATCAACGGTATATCCGGTATAAATAGTTCCGTCCGCGCATTTTAACATATAAACAAAATGTTTTCTCAACAACTAACACCCCAAATGTAAAAAAACCTGACAAAATTTTGTCAGGGCTTAAATTTTATTGAAGGCCGCTTATTTTTAAACGCGTCAACACCTCTAGAAACGATGATGCGTAACCCTCAGAGGCAAATTAAATTTATGGGTAATAGTGTTGCCTACCTCCTCAATATCATGTAAAGTCACGTCAATAACCAAACATTTTAAACGGGCGTAAATGCGATATGCGTTATCCAGTTCTTCCGCCACTAAATCATCAAGATTATCACTGTATTTTTCTTCCGGGGTGCCGAGCGTTTGCATCCGTTCTCTACGCAGCGACAATAAAGTCTCAGTATCTATGGTCAATCCAACCATGGATACCATCCCTTTCAGAGCTTCAATCTCCTTAGGGATTTCGGTGTCAATCAAAATGGGGTAATTTGCCACTTTAATTCCCAGGTTAGCCATATGCATGGAAAGAGGCGTTTTAGAGGTGCGAGGCAATCCTAAAATTATAAGATCAGCATCCTTAAACGTATCTAAATTTTGACCGTTATCATGTTCTATAGTAAATTCTATCGCTTTCATTCTGTTAAAATACTGGTCGTCCAGAGTATGAGTTAAGCCGGATATATAAACCGGCTTCAATCCAGTCTTAGCTTCAATCATATCGAATAAAGGCGTCATTAAATTCAAGGCCGGCACTCCTTTGGCCCGGGCCGCGGAATCCATATAACTGCTAAGCTCCTGCTTCACAATGGTGTATATGACTAAAGCGTCTTCTTCGCTGGCCTTTTCTATAATTTCATCTATTTGAATTTCTTTGGTAACTCTGGAAAAACGGGTTATACTACGTTCCACCTGGAACTGCAAAACAGATGCGACCGCGATTTTTTCCGCTGTCTCCCCTACTGAATCCGACACAGCGAAAATGTGTAGTTTCTTTTCCATAAAAATGTCATCTCCTCATGGCAATTTTAAAAAACAATCACATAACTAGAATAATAATTCTATATTAGCGGAATAATATCCTCTTTATTTTCATGAAGCAAGCAAATTACGCGAAAAAATACCGTAAATAATATGTAAAAATTTTTTACTCAGGAGGAAGCCGTTTTAAAATATCCGCGTCCGGCCCAGGTTCTTAGAAAACTTTATTTCCCATCGCCTATCGGTCAGATCGCTGGGGCAGCTATTATCTTTGTTTTTCCCTTTCTTTATTTGTGTTATTTTTTATATCTATGAATAGTACAGATTTTAAATACCTCCGGTGGCTCCATATGTGCATTATGAGGAAAAACAGAGCCGCTGGTGCGCCGCCGCCAGGTGCCTGACGTCTTCCCGTGCGGCGGCCAGCTCAGGCAGGCAGGCCGCCAAGCCTGTAAAATCCTTCAGCGCCGCTCACGGCGGTTATAACCAGAGAAACAAGCAGACCCAGCAGCAGAAAACTTTCCCTCAGAGCGTCTTTATTATTTTTCCCCTGAAAAGCGTTGGAAAATATGGCTTTTACCAATTTCCGGTTAAAAAAAACATGCGGCGGCGCTGAAAGCGCGAACATGCTGAAGATACAGCGCCATGAAAAGCACCGCCAGTGTCATATCTGCGATAATTTTCAGTTTTCGGTTTTTCATATTACTGGCTCC
>JAISWS010000127.1 GCA_031270725.1 Syntrophomonadaceae bacterium
ATTTAAAAAAACAGCTGCGTTGGGCAGGGATGGGTCTGATAGGTATGATAGTGGCTATGAAGTTTAATTATAAAAAACTGAGATCGCTGGCCATACCGCTTATGATTTTAACTCTGGCCGCCTTAGTTTTAATTTTTACCCCTTTAGGCATAGGAGCGAAGGGCTCAATCCGTTCTCTTGGCACTGAATCTATCCATATCGCCCCGGCGGAAGTGGCTAAACTAACATTGATATTGTTTTTAGCTAAGTATATGGATGCCAATATAGGTAAAATCAAATTTTTTTATAAAGGCGTATTACCGGTTTTAGGCGTTACAGCGGTGGTGTGCGGACTTATTCTGGCTCAGCCGGATTTAGGAACTTCTGTTACTTTAGCGGGGACGGTTTTTTTTATGCTGGTAGCGGCCGGAGCCCGTTGGAATCATATGGGGTTGCTGACTATTTCAGGATTAGGCTTAATTGCGGGAGCTATAATAATGGAGCCTTACCGGGCCCAGCGGTTTTTAGGTTTTTTGGATCCCTGGAAATATCCTCAGGGCATTGGCTACCAAACCATTCAATCTTTGTATGCCCTGGGTTCTGGAGGGCTTTTTGGGTTAGGCCTGGGGCGCAGCCGTCAGAAATATTTCTATCTTCCGGAAAAACACACAGATTTTATTTTTGCTATTTTAGGTGAAGAATTGGGATTTTTAGGGGTAATTGTGGTGTTGGCGCTTTTTGTTTTAATTGCCTGGAGAGGGTATAAAATTGCCCTGAACGCTCCGGATAATTTTGGTAATTTATTGGCGACAGGCATTACTACAGTTATAATATTTCAAGCTCTGATAAATATCGGAGTGGTTGCCGGTTGTCTGCCGGTTACCGGTATTACGCTGCCTTTTATCAGCTATGGAGGCTCGTCGCTTCTTTTTTCTATGATTGGAATTGGCTTGTTATTAAATGTTTCCAGATATAGCTCTGGCCGGTAAATTTTCGGCGGCGAGCGTAAATTTGCTCAATAATCAATAGGATATGGCGATGTTATTCGGGAAGGGATTTTTATGAAAGTTATATTAACCGGAGGAGGAACCGGGGGGCATATTTATCCGGCTTTGGCCATTGCGGAAGGGCTTAAGGGGCAGCCTGGCGGCGCTGACATTTTGTATGTTGGCGCTAAAAAAGGCATGGAGAATACTTTAGTGCCCAAAGCCGGATTAAATTTCCAAACCATTGATGTCAGCGGAATTAACAGAGTTTCAGTGCTGAAAGCAGCCTGGGCTTTAAGTAAATTTCCCTTTAGTATCAGGCAGGCGTGGGATATAGTAAAAAAATTTGAGCCGGACGTAGTTTTAGGTACCGGTGGCTATGTATCGTTTCCGGTAGTTTTGGCCGCCAGTTATCGCGCGGGGTGCAAAACTTTTATTCATGAAACGAATGCTAAAATGGGTTTAGCAAACCGTAAATTAACAGCGAGAGTTGACTGTAATTTGCTGGCTTTTGAAGAAGCGGCGCCTATGGTTTCCCCGCATAAATTTAAAGTGACTGGCTCGCCGGTCCGCAAAGAAATTATGGATATATACTATAAAAGAAAAAACGAGCCGTTTGATTTTAAAAATCAGCCTTTTAACATTATCGTTTTCGGGGGCAGCCGCGGAGCCGGGTCTATTAATAGAGCAATGATGGATTTATTGGACAGGTATGCGAATGAGGACTTCCAAATTACCTGGGTTACCGGAGCGGTAGATTATGAACAAATAAAGCGGGCGGTAGAACGCAGATGGGGAAGCAAACTGCGTCTGAACCTCAAACTGTTTCCTTATTTATATGAAATGGGCGCCGCTTTGGCCGCTTCTAAATTAGCTGTTTGCAGAGCTGGCGCCAGTACCTTGAGTGAAATTGCCTTATTAGGCTTGCCGGCAATATTAGTGCCCTTTCCGTACGCTTCTGATAATCACCAGGAAAAAAACGCCAGAGCGCTGAAAGAAAAAAATGTAGTTGAAATGATTATTGATGAGTTCCTGGATGGGAATACTCTGTATAATATGATAGAATCGCTTCGTTATGATGAGCAAAAGATGCAGGATATGCGTGAAAACCTGCTGAAGGAAGCGAAACCAAACGCTTTGGACGATATAATAGCAGCTATAACTGATAGTTAGTAAATTACTCTTTATGAAAAAAGATGATGATAAAAAAGTAACCACTTCTATTACCTAAGCGTACAATATAGAAGAGTAATTGCAAAAACAAGGACGAAGGGGATGGCAAAATGGCCCTCAAACCAGGACAATGGATTCATATGGTTGGAATAGCAGGGGCGGGGATGAGCGGAATTGCTAAATTACTTACGGAACGTGGTTTCATTGTCAGCGGCTCAGATTTACAAAATAACGACGCGACGAAAAAATTAGAGGCTTTGGGGGTGACAGTTTATAAAGGGCATTCCCCTGATAATCTTAAAGACGGTATTGATAAAGTAGTAATATCTTCAGCTGTCGCTTGGGATAATGAGGAAGTCCAAGCGGCGGCGGACAAAAAAATAGAGGTAATCAAAAGGGGCGAGATGCTGGCGGAAATTATAAAAGAAGATAAAGTTATTGCCGTAGCCGGCGCTCACGGAAAAACTACAACCACGGCCATGATTTATACTATACTGGAAAATTGCGGCGCGGATCCTACTTTAGTGGTGGGAGGGGAAATTAAAGACAGTGAAATAAACGCTAAAAACGGCTTGGGGCACTATTCGGTGGTTGAGGCAGATGAAAGCGACGCTTCTTTTTTGGCGCTAAAACCTTATATTGCGGTGGTTACCAATATCGAAAACGATCATCTGGATTATTATAAGACGGAAAAAAATATTGAAAACGCGTTTGCCCAGTATTTGCAAGGCGTCCAAACAGATGGGACGGCTATATTATTTGGTGACGAGCCGGTTATCAACGAAGTGAAAAAGAATTGCCGCGCTAAAACCGTTTTGTATGGAGAAAATAACACAGGCGATTATTTTATAAAAAATTGGATGCCTTTCCGGCTGGGTTCTAATTTTGATGTTTACAGGACGCAGAAAGAGATTCCCGCATCCGCTGATCGCGAAACAAATGCCGGAATTGAAGCTCTTGGCGCGGAAGCTGATTTTTCACTGAACGAGTTGAATTTTCCGGCGGACGTATCCGAAGACATGCGGAAAAAAGCGCGCCCGGACGCCGCCCAGTGCTTCAGGAGCCGCAGGGAGGAAAATAGCGGAAAACGGTTAGGGCATATAGAATTGTCAGTTCCCGGCAGGCACAACGCCGTCAACGCGCTGGCCGCGGTTATCACCGGTTTGGAAATTGGTTTGAGTTTTGAGGACATTGCCGGAGCCATAAAAAAATATACCGGCGCTAAAAGGCGTTTTCAAATTACAGGTGAGACAAACGGCATAGTTATAGTTGATGATTATGCCCACCATCCTACGGAAATAAGAGCGACTATCCAGGCAGCGCGGCACTTTCACTCAGGCAGGCTTATAGTTGTTTTTCAGCCGCATCGCTATACTCGTACACGAGATTTGGGGCAGGAATTGGGAGCCTCGTTGCGGCAAGCGGATCTGACAATTGTTACTGATATATATGCGGCCGGAGAAAAAAGTATTCCCGAGATAAGCGGAAGAATTATAGCGGACGCCGCCGGCTGTGAATGCCATAAAAGTATTTACTTGGATAATATGGATGAAATCCTTGATTATCTATTGTCAATATTAAATAAGAATGACTTACTCATCACCATGGGGGCTGGAGATATTTGGAAATTAGGGGAAGAGCTTCTGGATAAATTAAACCGGCTGTCTAAATAGATTGATTAAGTTGGGGGTGTAGTTTTGGAAAGCCTGCTTATTAAAGGATTATCACCGCTCAAAGGGTCGGTGGGGATTAGTGGTTCGAAAAATGCGGTTCTTCCGATTATGGCAGCGACTGTATTATGTTCAGATGAGGTTATATTATCCGGAGTTCCGGATTTAGAAGATATAAAAGTTATGGCCCAGGTGCTGAAAATACTGGGAGCGAAAGTTAAAAAGGAAAAAGACGTATTAATAATTGACAGCAGTTCAGTCAACGCAATTGAGCTTCCAGACGCGATGACGCGTAAGATGAGAGCTTCCAATTTAGTGATGGGACCGTTATTGGGGCGCTTTCATCACGCTAAAGTGGCATATCCCGGAGGGTGCGCCATAGGCAGCAGGCCGGTGAATTTGCATTTGAAAGGTTTTTGTGATTTAGGGTTCGATGTAAAAGCTAAGTATGGTTTTATGGAGGGAAAAGGGAGGCCGTGGGGCGGAAAAGAAATTTTACTGGATACTCCCAGTGTGGGAGCGACTGAAAATATTATGATGGCCGCGTCTTTAGTTTCAGGGGAAACGGTTATCCGGAACGCGGCGCGGGAACCGGAAATCATTGATTTACAGAATTTTCTTAACAGGATGGGCGCTAAAATCAGAGGAGCCGGACTGGATACAATATATGTGGAAGGAGTTAAAAAGCTGGGAAAGGCTGAATACAGAATAATTCCCGACCGCATTGAGGCCGGAACTTTTATAGCGGCGGCGGCGATAAGCAACGGCGACGTACTTATTGAAAACGTCGTCCTGGAATATATCCGGCCGGTAATATCAAAATTCAGGGAGATGGGCGTCAATATTACTGAAAGTAAATACGGTTTGAGGGTTACAGGAAATCGCCCTTACAAGCCTGTAGATATAAAAACCATTCCGCACCCGGGGTACCCGACCGACATGCAGGCGCAGATGATGGCCTTGCTGACTACCGTAGCCGGTACCAGTATTGTGGTGGAGACGATATTTGAAAACCGCTTCATGCATGTTCAGGAACTGAGGCGCATGGGAGCTGAAATTGCGCTGGAGGGACGGGCGGCTATTATAAAAGGAAAAGAAAAACTCGAGGGAGCGATAGTTGACGCGACCGACTTGAGGGCGGGAGCGGCGCTTATAATAGCGGCTTTATTTGCCGAAGGAGTAACGCAAATAAATAATATATATCATATTGAGCGCGGTTATGAAAATATTCATCTGAAATTAGAAAGCCTGGGAGCTGATATCAAACGGGCGCTATTATAAAATATTATAAAAGTTCCGCTCGTAACTGATGATTTTATACTTATAATCTGGTATAATTTGCACAGTAAATCTGGAGATAGGAGTGAAAGATGAGTCAAAAAAAGTCTCACAGATTTTTTATAGTGGTATTATTAATGTTAGTTACGTTAGTAAGCGGTTTTCTTTTTTTACACAGTTCTTTTTTTAATATAGCGGATGTAATTATAAGCGGAAACAGTAAAGTATCAGCTGATGAGATTTTAACCATTGCCGACGTTAAAATGGACGCTAATATATTTTTATTGGACAAGGATTTAATTTCCAATAAACTGATGGTTCATCCAATAATTAAAAATGCCAGGATTGTAAAACATTTGCCTAATAAAATAGAAATTCAAATATCAGAAAGAGAAATTTGGGCGTTGGTGCCTTTTCAAAATATATTTCTGTGTTTGGATGAAGAAGGGGTTTGTATAGATAGAATAAACAGCTTTTCTTTTGAAAGTTATCCTGTCGTTACTATGGAAGCCATGCCTGAAAGGGTTAACCTGGGACATGCTTTATATCCTCAGGCCATAATAAATTTGAAAAAATTATGGGATTACATCACCCCGGAACAGCGTGAAAAAATATCCGATTTTCATTTACAGAATGGTAATATGGATATAATAATATATACTTTGGCGGGAACGGAAATAAGGTTTGGCAATATCGACCGGCTGGAGGAAAAAACTTCTTATTTTTCTTATATTTTCGAACAGGAAGAAAATCTGGCGGCTGTGGGGACTCAGGCGCTGGAATATATAGACCTCAGCTTTCAAGGGCAGCCGGTGGTTAAAATCAGATAATTAAATTAAGGAGGTAATCACATGGTACAAAGCAGGGGAGCCCAGATTTCTATCGCTGTTGTTTGCATGATATTAGGAATAATGCTGGCGGTCCAGTATAATACGACCGTATTTCATAAAGCAAGCATGATTCCCACTACCCAAAGCATTGAAAATATAGCGGCGATGCTGGATTCCTCCACTAAAGAAAATGAAGCGCTGAATGAAAAAGTAGCATCATTGACTTTACAGCTGGATAATGTCAGACAGGTTGACCAGGCTTTGGCTGACCTGCAGAAGGAGCTGGTCAATACGCAAAAGATTGCTGGTTTATCGGAATTGGAAGGTCCCGGATTAGTTATTACCGTTAATGACCGGCCCAACAATTTGCAAAATAATAATAACCCTAATGAGGATCTGATTCATGAAGCTGATTTACTGATGTTAATTAATGAATTAAAAGCGTCGGGAGCTGAAGCTATAACTTTGAATAACGAACGGATTACCGCTATGACGGAAGTGCGCTGCGCCGGGCCAGTGATTATCGTTAATCAAAATAGGATAGGCACCCCTTTTGTTATCAGTGCGATGGGAAATCCTGATCTGCTGGAAAGCGGAATGAATTTAGGCGGCGGTATTTTTAGACAGCTTAAATTCCAAGGTTTCGAAATATCAATGGAAAAGTCGGAGCTTATTCAGATGCCGGCCAATAATCAACAGCCGAAATTTGTTTTTGGGAAATCTAAATGAAAGGAAAAACAACAAGTATGTGGATGTGGCTTAGCATATTCTTTTGTTTGTTAATAGGGCTGTTTGTAGGGCTACAAGTGCCGGTAATGTCTTTTGTTTTGACTAAATATATGTCGGTTGCGGTTTTAGCGGCACTGGATTCAGTAATAGGCGGTATTAGAGCTTATATGGAAGATACTTTTGACTTGACCGTTTTTATTACCGGATTTCTTATGAACGCCTTGCTGGCAGCGGGTTTGGCTTATTTAGGGGATTTGCTCAGGATAGAATTATACCTGGCGGCAGTAGTGGTTTTTGGAACCCGTATATTCCAAAATCTAGGGACAATCCGTCGGTTTTTATTGAAAAAGTACTAAAGAAAAAAATGAAAATAAAAGGAAATAGCCTTTGCTTTGTGGTATTAGAAAACTATATTCCAAGTGAGGAGTGTTTTCTATTCATAAGCGAAACACATTTGTCGCAATCGATATTGGAACCGCGAGCGTGAAGGCGGCGATGGGGGAAATCCTCAAGCCGAGCGAATACAGGGTTTTAGGAGTTTGCCAGAACCAATGCCGGGGGCTTCGCAAAGGCAATATCGTTGATATAAAAAATACGGCCGAAGCGGTGGAAATAGTTTTAAATGAACTGGAACGGCTGACCGGGGTGGAAATTTACAGTGCCCTGATCGGTTTTTCCGGAAGGGATATTTATTCCACCGTCAATCACGCGGCGGTGACAGCTAGAGGGCCTGATTTTGAAATTACCGAGGAAGACAAGGAAAGAGTGCTGCAAGCGGCTTGCGACGTTTCTTTGCCATCGGACAAAACTTTAGTGCAGACTATAATCAGGCAATATGTGGTAGACGGATATGAAGATATAAAAGAACCGGCAGGTATGGCCGGAAGCCGTTTAGAGGCGTTTGTTACTCTGGTTGTGGCGGCCACCGCTGTGGTGCAGAATATTCAGCGCTGCACCGCGCAAATAAATTTAAAAATCGATAGATTAGTATATAATCCTTTATTGGCGGCGGAGTCGGTTTTGTTACCGCTGGAAAAAGAAATGGGCGTAGTCCTGATAGATATTGGCGCGGGGACAACGGAAATAAGCTTTTTCGCGAAAGGCAATTTGTTCCACGCTTCTGTTATACCGCTGGGTGATGAATATTTCAGTAAAGATTTGTCGCTGGTACTTAGAACTTCCTGGGAAGAAGCGAACCGCCTCAAAGAGTTGTATGGCATGGCAGAACCGGGATTAGCCGGTGATGATGAAGAATTAATTGAGCTGCGGAATACCCAGGGAAAAGAAAAAAAACAAGTTACCAGGAAAATGATTACAGAAATTATACACGCCAGGCTGGTAGAAATGATAGAATTAATTTATGTAGAATTACAAAGATATGGCATAATAGATAATATACCTTCCGGAATAGTTTTGACTGGGGGCGGAGCCGGGCTCCGGGGCATTGTTGAACTTTTGGAAGAAAATCTGGATATACCGGTGCGCTTAGGAAAACCTGAAAACATACGGGGTATATCAGAGGAATACAATAAGCCCCATTATGCTAATGTTTTGGGAGGGCTGCAATATATAAGCGATAGTTTTGATGAAAAGCAATTGGAAATAAGGGGTGTTCCTAAGATATGGGATAATATAACGTTCTGGGTTAAGGATTTATTCAGGTAAAGTCAAAAGGAGGGTTATCATGCCACTGGATTTTGATGTGGAAGTACATCAGTTTGCTAATATAAAAGTTATAGGAGTAGGCGGGGGCGGTAACAACGCCATCAACCGGATGATAGAGTCAGGCTTAAAAGGGGTGGAGTTTATCGCGGTAAACACGGATGCCCAAACATTGCATCAATCCAAAGCGGAAAAAAAGATTCAGGTTGGAGAAAAGCTTACCAGGGGTTTAGGGGCTGGAGCTAATCCGGAAATTGGAATGAAGGCCGCGGAAGAAAATGCGGATGATATTAAAAAAGCTCTGACAGGAGCGGATATGGTATTTGTTACCGCGGGTATGGGCGGTGGCACCGGAACAGGCGGCGCTCCTGTTATAGCCAGGGTTGCGAAAGAATCCGGAGCTTTAACGGTAGGGGTGGTAACGAAACCCTTTTCCTTTGAGGGAAAAGCGCGGATTAATCAGGCCGAGAGAGGCATCCAGGCTTTATCACAGGAAGTGGACAGC
>JAISWS010000214.1 GCA_031270725.1 Syntrophomonadaceae bacterium
TTAAGTTGACATATTTTATGCGTATAAATTAAAATACCAATAACTGAACATATGTTGGGGGGGAGACAGAAATGGACGATAATCAGGGGAAAATGGAAGCGGTAAATAACGCGATAAAACATATTGAGAAACAGTTTGGCAAAGGCGCGATTATGATGCTGGGTGAAGCTGTTATGATGAATGTGGAGACTATTTCCACCGGATGCCTTTCTTTGGACATGGCTTTGGGGGTAGGAGGGATTCCACGCGGGAGGATTATAGAGATTTTCGGGCCGGAGTCTTCCGGAAAAACAACGGTAGCTTTGCATGTGATTGCCCAGGCTCAAAGAGAAGGAGGCATGGCAGCCTTTATTGACGCGGAACACGCGCTGGATCCGGTTTATGCCAAAAAATTAGGGGTCGATATTAAAAACATTCTGGTTTCACAGCCGGATTCAGGGGAACAAGCCCTGGAAATTGCCGAAGCTTTAGTGCGAAGCGGGGCTATTGACGTAATTGTCATCGATTCAGTCGCCGCTTTGGTTCCGAGAGCTGAATTAGACGGAGAGATGGGTGACGTTCATGTGGGGCTGCAAGCGCGTTTGATGTCGCAGGCGCTGCGGAAGCTCACCGCGCATATAGGAAAATCACAAGCCTGTGTGATTTTTATAAACCAGATACGGGAAAAAATTGGTATTGTTTATGGAAATCCTGAAACCACTACGGGAGGACGGGCGTTGAAATTTTACTCCTCCATTCGTATAGAAGTAAGGAAAAGCGAAGTTATCAAACAAGGAACCGAAACTGTTGGCAGCCGCACAAAAGCTAAAGTGGTGAAAAACAAAGTGGCTCCGCCTTTTAAGACGGCGGAGTTTGATATTATGTACGGACAGGGCATATCGCGGGAAGGGGATTTATTGGATATTGCCTGCAGCATAGATATTGTTCAGAAAAGCGGCTCCTGGTATTCTTATGAAAGTGAACGGCTGGGGCAAGGCCGTGAAAATGCCAAGGAGTTTATAAAAAATAATCAGGAGATTTATGCCAGTATTGAAAAAAAGGTGAAAAATGCCTTTGCCGCGGTTAAAGAAGAAGAGAGTTTTGAAGGGAATACTTGACACTTTGAAAGAAACTAACTACAATTTTATTAGGTTTTGTTTAGCAGTCGTTCCGTGATTTAAAGATGGACACTATAAGTATTATTTATGGTATTGCCATATATATAGAAAAAAGGTTATATTAAATTTTTATATTTAATGTATGGTAAAGCGTTATCATATTTAGTTGCGTTGTGTCAATGGATGTTTTAGGGTTCACTGTGTCCCAGGCCGCTATTCGGGGAAATTGCGGAAAAGCGTGGCTGGCAGGGTGCTTCCGGTTCATCATAAGCGGGAAATGGCTTCTGCTTAACCGAGTTTTTACTCGGTTTTTTTGTGTGCGAAAGCACTGAAAATATTATTATGAAAAAGGCAGGTGGAAGAAATAAATATTGAAAATATAACCCTGCTTCAATTATTGATTGCAATAGTTATGATTTTAGCAATAGGTTTTGGTGTCGGGTATTATTTGCGTAAAATTATAAGCGAGAGCAGGCTCAGGGTTGCGGAAGAAGAAGCGAACCGCATTATAGAAGAGTCTTCCAAAGAAGTGGAAGCTAAGAAAAAAGAGATTTTGCTGGAAGCAAAAGAAGAAATACATCGTAACCGGCAAGAGGTGGAAAAAGATTTACGGGAACGCCGTAAAGAAATGGACAGATTTGAGCACCGTTTGCTGCAAAAAGAAGAAGCGCTTGATCGTAAAAGTGATAATAACGAGCAAAAAGAACGTTTGCTGATAGAAAAAGAAAAAGAAATGGATAAAACCCAGCAGGATTTGCAATTGGTACTGTCGCAGCAGTTAAAAGAGCTGGAAAGGTTATCGGAACTGACTAAAGAAGAAGCCAAGGATATTTTATTATCTAATGTGGAAAAGCAAATCCGGCAAGAGACGGCTGTAATGATAAAAACTTTAGAAGCGGAAGCCAAGGAAGAAGCCGATAAAAAAGCGAAGAACATTGTGTCTATCGCCATTCAGAAGTGTGCGGCTGATGTGGTTTCCGAGACTACAGTTTCTGTGGTGCCATTGCCTAATGATGAGATGAAAGGCAGAATTATAGGCCGGGAAGGCAGAAACATAAGGACTTTCGAATCGCTGACCGGAGTCGACCTCATAATTGACGATACGCCTGAAGCGGTTATTTTATCGTCCTTTGATCCGATAAGGCGTGAAATAGCCAGGGTGGCTCTTGGTAATCTAGTATCGGACGGACGTATTCATCCGGCCAGGATAGAGGAAATGGTTGATAAGGCGCAAAAAAATCTGGAAACGGAAATTCGTGAAGTTGGGGAAGAGGCTGCCTTTGAAGTGGGAATCCATGGTCTGCATCCGGAGATTATTAAACTTTTAGGGCGTTTGAAATATCGGACCAGTTACGGGCAGAATGTGCTGAAACATTCGATAGAAGTGGCTCATTTAGCGGGCATTATGGCCGCGGAACTGGATGTGGACATTTTAATCGCCAAACGGGCGGGGTTGTTGCATGATTTAGGAAAGGCCGTCGACCATGAAATAATAGGGCCTCATGTTGAAATAGGGGTTGATTTGGCCAAAAAATACCGGGAGAGCAAAGACGTTGTCCATGCCATTGCCGCTCACCACGGAGATATTGACCCTCTGACCATAGAAGCGATATTGGTTCAGGTGGCTGACGCGGTTTCCGCTTCCAGGCTTGGAGCCCGCAGAGAAACGCTGGAAACTTACATTAAACGTCTGGAAAAACTAGAAACTTTGGCGGACTCTTTCGAGGGAGTCGAAAAGTCTTTTGCTATCCAGGCCGGACGTGAAGTCAGGATAATGGTAAAACCTGAAAAAATAGACGATTTAATGTCCATTAATCTGGCCCGGGATATTGCGCGTAAAGTGGAGCAAAATCTTGATTATCCCGGACAGATAAAAGTAGTGGTTATCAGGGAAATAAGATCGATTGAATATGCTAAATAATATTTGGCCCGGGACGTGTTATGAAGCTGCAGACAAATACTGCAGCTTTTATCACGTTCGGAGCGAAAAGTTCCGTTTGTACCAGGCTTGGGCGATAAGAAGGCCAGGGCGGATATAGTGTTAAAAGTCAACGCGGAAGAGGATTTCCAGCTGATTCAGATAAATTTCCGGCGGACGGTAACGCGCCGGAAAGTGCGTAATACTAATCCGCAGTTTAAACCAGCGCTTGCCGCCGCCCGCCTGTACCCATAATAAGGGTGAAGGGTGGTAGCGCCCGCGGGGTTATCGCCGGTTTGTCCTGTCTTCCGCGGGGGAATGCCCCGCAAGGGGTATTAAGGATATGGTCAATATTTTAAACCGCTGCCCTACAGGGTATCCTGGAATAGTATAAGCTGTGCGGTACGGGCACTTACGGGGAGGAAATCAGGATTTGAAAATACTTGTTATCGGTGATATTGTAGGTAAGCCGGGGCGTCGGGCCGTGCGCAATATTTTGCCCGGGCTGAGAGAAGACTACATCCTGGATTTTGTTATTGCCAACGGCGAAAATGCTTCAGGCGGCCGCGGGCTCAACCGGGACGGAATGCAGGAATTATTTGCCTGCGGGATTGATGTTCTGACTATGGGCAACCATGTCTGGGATAACAAGGAAATATTTGAATTTATAGATGAACAGCCCGGAATTATCAGGCCGTGTAACTATCCGGTCTCCAATCCGGGGCAGGGGTATCATATTTATACTTTGAATAACGGTTACAGAATTGCGGTGATAAATGCTTCCGGACGGGTTTTTATGGATAATCTGGATTGCCCGTTTGAAAAAACGGAAAATGTGCTGCGGGAAATAGATAATAAAGCCGATTTTATAATTGCCGATTTTCATGCCGAAGCTACTTCCGAAAAATTGGCTTTTGCTTATTATTTTGACGGGCGCGTAAATGCCGTTTTAGGAACCCATACGCACATTCAGACGGCGGATGAGCGAATATTGACGAAAGGGACGGCTTATATTACCGATCTGGGGATGACCGGACCGGTTAACTCGATTCTGGGAGTGGAAATTAACGCGGTTATCAAAAAATTTCTGACCGCCCAGCCGGTGCGTTTTGAAGTCGCTAAAGGGCCGGTACAATTACAGGGAGTAATTTTAACTTTAGCTGATAGCACCAGAAAAATTGAGAATATTAGCAGGATATCAATTGAGATGCCAAATTAACTAAAATAAAAAAAGGTATTTCATTATTTTGTTTAGAATTAATATATGTATTTGGGAATATGTCGATAATTGTCTTATTTTATGTTAATTACACTTAAAAATGACTATGGGGAGGTTGCTAAAGTGGAGGTTTTAAAAGTTTCAGCTAAGTCGAGCCCTAATTCTGTTGCCGGAGCGCTTGCGGGAGTGCTCAGAGAAAAGGGAGCGGCGGAAATACAAGCGGTCGGGGCAGGAGCGATTAATCAAGCTATAAAAGCTATTGCCATAGCCAGAGGGTTTGTTGCGCCTAGCGGAATGGATTTAGTATGTATACCTGCTTTTACGGACATTATTATTGACAATGAAGAAAGAACGGCCATAAAATTAATAATAGAACCCAGGTAAGCGATTTTTTTTATATGTTACATATAATAATGATGAAGAAAAATTTATGATATTTCACGATGCGGCGGCGTTTAATTTCGAAAATTATAAAAAGTCCGCATATCTTTATTCGTTATTAAATACTTATTAAAGTGCGTATATAAATATAGGATAATACTTGAAGTTAACCGGGTGTTTTTTGAACGCAGGGAAATCTGGATGATTGATTTACATTGTGACATTTTATACAGGCTGGCTGAGGACGGCGGCAGTTTAATTAACAATAAATGCCAGTTTGACGTTGGCCGGGCGGAAAAGGCCGGATTAAATTTACAATTTCTGGCCCTTTTTACTAATGCGGAAGCGAATATGGGAAATAAAGTTATAGACCGTCAGATCGGTATCTTTTTTCAGGCATTGGAAGATAATCCTAAGCTTAAGCTTATCAGGCGGTATCGGGACGTATCGGAAAATTTTCAGCGGAACTCTTTCAGCTGCTTATTACATCTGGAAAACGGCGCAGTTTTACAGGAAAGCACGGAGAGATTACAGGAGTTATATAATAAAGGGATAAGGAGCTTAGGCCTTACCTGGAATTACCGGAACGGGCTGGCGGACGGTGTAAACGAGGAAGACGATCAGGGCATTACCAAGGCGGGCCGTAATATCATCGGCGCTATGTTGGATATGGGGATGATACTGGATTTGGCCCATATCAGCGAGAGAAGTTTTTTTCAGGCTTTGGATTTATATCCCAAGCCGGTTTTAGTTACCCATGCTAACGCATACGGAATTTGTCCCCATAAACGTAATCTGAAAGATCAGCAGCTGAAAAAACTGGCCGAACATGAAGGAGCAGTAGGGGTAACTTTAGTGACGGACTTTGTAGCTGCTTCCGATGATAAGCCGGCGGACACGGATAAACTCATGGATCATTTTGTGTATATCGCGGACTTGATCGGGCCGGAACATATAGCTTTGGGTTCTGATTTTGACGGAGCTGATGATATGGTTATGGCCGGAGTTGAACAGTATGCAGAATGGGAGCCGCTTTTCCTGCGGAGAGGTTTCTCAAAGCGAGAGATTGATATGATTATGCGAAACAATGCTTTGCGGATATTGAGCGCTATTATATAGTATGAGGCGCATGAGGGAACCTCTAATAGCTTTTGCCGCACATTTTCGGCGCGCTTTCTTCGCCGAAAAGCCTCGCCGTGCCGCCGGCATCCTTAATTCGTGAGCGGCGGGCGAACATATGTTATCCCCGTAGGGGGTATGGCCGCGTTTTTCGGCTGTTAATCGCGGTGAATTTCCGCGCGCCGTTAGTTATTAGAGGCTTCCCCGAGAGCATAATAGGAGACATAATATGTATTTTGACTTGCACATCCACACTCAAGCCTCCGATGGGTCTCTGACCGCGGAGCAAGTCGTGG
>JAISWS010000220.1 GCA_031270725.1 Syntrophomonadaceae bacterium
TACTCCGGTGGAAGTTTCATTATGGGTTATGGTTATCAAATCGTAATTTCCGGTTTTCAACACCTGGTCTACCTGTTCCGCGCTCGTGGCTTTTCCCCATTCCTGCTCAAAAAGATCGGCCGGAACCTGATTGCTTTGAGCCATTTCAAACCAACGCTTGCCAAAAGCCCCTATGGAAAATACCGCCGCCTTTTTTTCAGTGCACGAACGGATAGCCCCTTCCATCAAGCCGCTTCCGGAAGAAGTTGACAATAATATTTCTTCTTTCGTGAAAAACAGTTTTTGTATTTTACGGGTTATAGACTTTTGTAATTCCGAAGCCTCTTTTCCCCGATGCCCAATCATAGGTGTCGCTAATTTATCAAGCACTTCCGGCACCACGCTTACCGGACCGGGAATAAACAATTTTTTCACCATTATCATACCTCCAAATATAGTAATTTTTTTAAGCGGTTAATATTTCCGCCCCGTCTTCAGTTACCCTAACTGTATGTTCCCATTGGGCTGACATAGACCCGTCAGCTGTAATTACGGTCCATTTGTCTTTTAATAATTTACAGCGATGTCCGCCTGCGTTTATCATGGGTTCAACAGTAAACACCATGTTAGGGACCAGAACCATTCCTCTGTCCCGCGGCCCAAAGTGAAAAACCCACGGGTCTTCGTGGAACTCTTTGCCGATACCGTGACCGCCGTAATCGCGAACTACCGAATATCCGTATTGAACCGCGTGGTTTTCGATAGCCCAGGCTATGTCTCCGAGGCGGTTAAAAGGTTTCACTTGTTCAATCCCCTTATTCATGCATTCCTGAGCTACTCTAACCAGATCGGCGTCTTCAGGATTAACATCCCCCACCATAAACATCCGGCTGGTGTCCCCATAATAACCTTCAAAATAGGTTGTTACATCTATATTAGCAATGTCCCCTTCTTGCAAAAACCAATTCCCAGGGATTCCGTGGCATATAACGTCATTAACCGATATGCAGCAGCTCTTGGGAAAACCTTTAAAATTAAGTGTCGCCGGATAACCGCCCTTTTGTTTGGTTAACTCGTAAATAAACGCGTCTATGTCGTCACTGCAAGCTCCCGGTTTGACCATAGGCGCAACCATATCCAGGAGGTATCTGCTGAATTGTCCGGCAGCCCGTATGCCTTCGATATCGGCTTCATTTTTTATAATCCTTCTGGGCGGGACTTCTATTCCTTTTAATCTCAGCTCATCTAATTTCATATCCTGCTGCCAGTGGCATTTTTTATATTTTTTGCCGCTGCCGCACCAGCACATATCATTTCTTGGCATCATCAAAATTCACCTTCCTAACGATTAAACATTTTAATGCGTATCCAGACGCCGGAATCTCAGTATTTTAAGAAAGCTTCCAGCCTCCGTCAACCGTTAAAACCTGACCGTTAACATATCCGGCCGCCTCCGACATCAGAAAAGCGCAAGCCGCAGCTATTTCTTCAGGGTACGCCAAACGCCCTGACGGAATATTGGCCGCTAAATCAGTTATTTCTTCCGGAAGGAGCTCTTTTTCAAGCATAGCGGTCAACACCGCTCCCGGAGCAATACAGTTTACGGTAACCGCGCGGCCGTATTCGGCGGCCAGAGATTTACTGAGAGCTATAATTCCACCCTTGGTCGCCGCGTAAACGCTTTCGCAGCTACCGCCGCGCAGACCCCAGACGGAACTGACATTAACTATCCGGCCCCAGCCTTTTTGCAGCATGCCCGGCAAAGCCCTTTTACAGCATAAAAATACGCTTTTTAAATTAACATTAATTATTTCGTCCCATTCTTTATCCTCAGTATCAATAAACAGCTTGCGCAAAGATATTCCGGCATTATTAATCAATCCGTCCACCATCCCCCATTTCCGTTCAATATGGGCGAACATATTTTCTACCTGCGCGGCTTGGCTGACGTCAGCCTTCAGGCAGTAAGCCTCAAAACCCTTCCAATTCAGTTCCCTTTCCAAGGACAGCGCTTGCGGCTCTGAAGTCAGGTAATTTATAATCACTCTGTTCTTTTCGCCGGTCAGGGCTTTTGTTATAGCGGCTCCTATTCCCACGGCGCCGCCGGTTACCAAAAAATTTTTCATATCACTTTCGGGCGGTAAACCGGCCCGCCTTTCTCCGCGCGCCGTATCTTCAACCTCACATAAAACAGGCCGGCCCGCTAAGTATTTATTATTTTAATGCGTATAATGTTATAATAAATAATAACATTCTCATTATATCCGCATATCAAAGCGGCTGATTGTTTTATTATATCTTAATTAGGAGGTGATCGCATAGACATAACAATTGATTTTCGGAATAATCCCTATATGTTTAACCCTCACCATTTAGTTCCGGTAGCTGATTTAAACAAGATGGGAATTTATAACGATGTTTTTCACTATAAAGAAACCGTCGCGTTTTTAAATGCGGAGACCGCTTTAGATGCCGGACATTTTTATTTTAACCGCAACAATATGGAATTTCCGTATTGTTATTATAAAGATTATTTATTGATTGATATTCCGGCTTTTACTGGAAAAAACCTGAAAAATTCGCGTCTGTCGGAAGAAATAGCTTTTCATCAGCGGCGTCTGCAC
>JAISWS010000001.1 GCA_031270725.1 Syntrophomonadaceae bacterium
GATGATACCGGCATGAATGTTGCCGAGGAATTGTACAAGCTATGTCCGGAAACAAAAATTATCTATGTCACCGGCTACAATGATCGGTTTTCCCAGCATGTTTTCCTATACCGGGCAAATTTAAGCGGCTACCTTACAAAGCCTGTTGACATGGAGCTTTTACAGGCGAACTTAAAAAAGGTCGCAAACACTCTGCCGTTTCAAGAGCAGCCGGTGGTTGTGTTGCGGCAAAACGGCGCGCCCGTCTCGGTTCCCCTGCGGGAGATATATTTCATTGAAACTCAGGGCCATACCATTCAGGTACATACCGCCGGGGAAACGGTTACTGCTTATGAGCGGCTTGAAACTATCCTGCGCTCTTTGCCGGCAGGCTTTTACCAATGCCACAAAAGCTATATTGTGAACATGAGCCAGATTCGCCGCTTTCAGATTAACGATATCCTTTTGAAAAGCGGGGAAAGGGTTCCGGTTGCCCGCGCAAGGTACTCCAAGACAAAGGAAGCCTATTTTAGGTATATGGGAAAAACATTTTAACAAGAGGTGCGTTATGTCCGTGGCCGTTATTTTTTTGAATGTTGCGCTGATTCTTGTTTTGTCCACTGGCGTGGGAATCATTCTATGGCGCGTTATTTCTGCGCGGCGGTTCCCGGTTTTTATATGCCTGTTCTTAATCATGCCTGTCGGCCAACTCCTCATGCTATACAGTTTTTCGTTTGATGAATGGTCTGTGTTCTGGCTGTTCGGCTTGTTTTTTGGTCTGGCGGCTAATGTTCTGTTATTGATATATACCGTCTCGCAGGAAAAAAGGACGGTCACCCTGGAAGAACTGCGGGAAACACGGCATAGAATCGGACTTGAAAGATCGCATTATGAAGCCGTCGAGAAACGCAGGGAGGAACTTGACAGGATACGCAAAGATTTTATCAAAAGATTAGAAACCATCGCCGAATTTGCCGGCTCCGGCGAGGGCGAAGAAACCCGCAAGTGTATTTCCGCGCTTGCAGAAAGGATAAACTGTACAAAGGATGCCCCCTATTGCGCTATCCCTGTCATAAACGCGGTCCTGGCCGAAAAAGAACGCAGCTGCGCGGCGGCGGGGATTGGGTTATCGGTTGATTTGAATTTGCCTGAAGCGCTTGCTGTTGAGTCCATGCACCTATGCAGTATGTTCAGCAACATACTTGATAACGCCATAACCGCATGTATGAAAAACCCAAGCGCGGACAAGCCTGTTATTCGCCTTTCCTCTTTGAGCGACGGCGATTATTTATTTATAAAGGCGGTAAATCCATCGTCCCAGCCGAAAAAGCCGGCGCCGGACCGCGGCTATGGGTTGCGGATCATATCGGAATTGGCGAAGCGTTACGGCGGCGATTTCCAAAGCGATTACCGCGACGGAATGTTTACGGCGGTGGTGTCGTTGCTGGCGGTGGAGCGGTTGACGGAAGGATGACGCACATGGAGGCTGTATTTGAGCATTTGCTTGAAATGGGCTTGCCGAACCTCATATTGTCTTTTGTGGAGCCTTTTCTTTCCTCGTTTACAATTTACTTTTTTATGCGTAAACTTTTGCCGACCCGGCTTAATTTTTACGCTCTTTTTACGCTGTCTTTTATCTACGCCTTGTGGTTTAATTTGAGAACTCCCGACCTTTTGGGTACGGCCTATCATTTTGGGATGAATATGTTTATAAATGCGTTTACATATTTCATAATTATTTTTTTATTTCAAGGAAAGTTTTGGCGAAAGCTGATTGTGTGGTGGTATTTTGATATTATCAAGACGATGTGTCAAGCTGTGGCGTATGTGCCCATTTTGCTGTATTATGTAGACCGCGGCTTTGGAAGCGAATGGATTCATGTTGTAACATCCGTGGAATCCGGCACAGCGCTGCGATTTGTTTTTATTTTCACTTTTATTTCTCTTTTCCTTCTGTTGGGCTTTTTATCGCTTACAATATGGCGCAGGATCTTAATGCGTAAATTCCATCCGTTTTATCTGCTTTTTATTGCCCTGCCAATGGGGTTTAAGTATTCTTTGGCACATGTGATACCTCCGAATATGGGGGACTGGTTTTTGGGAATCGCGTCCATCTTCGTTGATGATGTGTCGATAGCTTACAATATTCTCTCGTTGTTTGGGATATCCATCAGCCTTGTCGCAAGTACAGCGGTACTTTACTATGTCCTCTCCTACGACAAAAGAGCGGCTATCGAAGCCGAATTAGGGGAGGCAAAGCGTATGATGGAACTTGAGCAGGCACGCTACAGCGAGATGGAGCAACGGAGCGAAGAACTGGCGAAGATACGCCATGACTTCAATAATCAGCTTGCGTCCATTGTTCAGCTCGTCCACACGGGCGAGGACAATGCGGCGCGGGACATGATCCATGCTTTATCGCTGGAAATCGCCGAAACGAAAGAAAATCCATACTGTGACATACCGGCAGTCAACGCAATCCTGAGCGAAAAGGCAAAAAATTGCGCGGCGTTTGGGATTGACCTCGAAGTGGGCTAGACTTCCCTGATCACCTTTCCGTGGAACAGATGCACTTGTGCAGCATATTTGGCAACCTGCTCGACAACGCCATCGACGCTTGCAGGCAGAAAAAAGGGTCAGATACTCCGATAATTCAGCTAAATTCTATGGTGGACGGCGATTATCTGTTCATCAAGCTTGTCAATCCATCCGGCAAACCCGTGAAAACGCCTGTCCGCGGTCGTGGTTACGGTTCTTCACGCATATTGTCTGATTTAGCTTGCCGGTATGGCGGCGGCTATCAGAGCGAGCACAAAGACGGCGTGTTCACCGCCGTGGTTTCGCTGCTGGAGGTGAATACGGATACAGTCGGGAATACCGCAAAATAATGAATATTGAGATAAAAT
>JAISWS010000098.1 GCA_031270725.1 Syntrophomonadaceae bacterium
ACAGTTGTCCGGTATCCGTCCCTGTCAATTTATATTTTGCCATATATTCACCGCCTTGCCGGATTGTTTCTTCTATGATATTATTATACCGTAAACTGGGTTTTTCGACAACTTCAACATCCATATATATCCGAACGGATCTGAAAACATGGAATTTTTGACGCCGTGGGTTTCAAATTCCGTAATTGGCTGAATCTCGGCGCACCCCGCTTCAAGGGCTTTCGCGTATGTTTCGCTTATATCCGGCACAGTAATGTTATACCAGATAGGTTTCGGATCGCCCGGCTTGGGTGCGATAATTTTATAGTCGGGATTTTCGTCAAGCATATGGAAATGAATGCTATATATCGAAAAAACAACCTCGTTACTGCCCCTTGGAAAATCCGTCACTTCAATTCGCTGGAGATCGAAGATGCTTTCGTACAGCTTGAGCGCTTCCAAACTGTCAGGCACGATCATGTCAAGTTCAACGCCCGTCACGATCTTGCCGTCGTTCAGTTCGCTTTCGCCCGGCAAAGCATCGCCGTCCGCCGCTTTCTTTTTGTCCGCTTCCCAATGCGATTCCTCGTAGAAACGATAGCGTTCCTCAAACGAGACCTCGCGCAGAATTTGGTTGACCGTCCAGACGTAGCCGGACGGGTCGGTGATTTCAGCAAAGCGGACGCCCATGAATTCGGATGGGGCCTGTCCGACCGAAGCGCCGCAGGCAACGGCCTTTTTCAGCGCCTCGCCCGCATCGTCCACTTCAAGCTGAAGCCATATGGAATCTACCTCGCCTTTCTTTGGCGGAAAGCAGCTGTAATCCGCGTTTTCGTCCATCAGCCGCAGATTTACGCCGCCCACCGTAACGTTGGTTTCGTTCGCGCCTTTCCTGTTTGGGAAATGATATACCTCGCCCCGGACAGCGCCGAAGGCTTTTTCGTAAAACTCCATCGCCGCCATCGCGTCCGGCACGACCAAGTTCAACGTGAGTTTGCTGTCAGTCACAGAAAAAACCTCCTTTTAGCATATTTGCTTTAAACGATTTAATTATTATACAAACATAATACCAACAAAAAATGATAAAAACAATCCGTGAAATACTGGAATGGCACAAAATTCAAAGATTTTTGAAAATTCCCGCTCCGTATCAAAAATAGTCTCCTTGATAGTACAGTTAAGAACGGGTTATAAAAAAATTTATGGAGGCGGCAATAATGCCCACTGCCGGTTTGGGCAGGGCTATTTTACGGCCTCACGAACAAATTGGCAGATATGTTTATTAATGACAGAAGGCTGTTCCAGCATTACCATATGTCCTGCCTGCTCAATAATTTCTAAATTAGCATGGGGTAATTTGTTCAGCAGGTATTCGGAATATTTGGGAGGCGTCGAAAGGTCTTCTTTTCCTACCAATAATAATGTTTCTGCTCCTATTTTGGCAATAGAATCCATTACGTCGAATTTATCACAGGCTAACAGGGCATTGTAAGATACGGAAGGAGGCGTTTTCATATCTTCTTCTATTTCCGCTTTTATGAGTTCTTTTCCGGTAGAAGGGGAAAAAGCCAGGCACTTTATATCAGGATCCACTATGCCTTGTTTTAGTTTTGCTAAGTTTTCCGGAGCTACTCTTAGCCGGGCCCCGCTGCCGATTAAAATTTGATAATCAAGCATATCAGGATATTCCAAAGCAACGGTTAATACAATCGCTCCTCCCAGGGAATGGCCAAGCCAGATATAGGGGCGGGGAGGGGCCGCAGAGCGTACACAATCAACAGCGGCGGCGGCATAGGTTGTTACGGCGTCAGGAGCCTGGCCGGCGGATAATCCGTGCCCGGGTAAATCGAAAGCCAGGCCGCCAAAATCTTCGGGCAACTCTGACATCTGCCGACGCCATTTTTTTAAGCTGCCTCCGGCACCATGAACAAATATAAGAGTTCCTTCAGTACCTGGAATATAATCATAATTGAGCATTGAATAACCTCCTTAAAAACTATAAAAACATCAGTGTTTTCAACGGGTAAAAAGAGCAGATTGCTCATCCGCTGCCGCGCCAAAAGAGTGCAGAATATCTATAAAATCATTATAATATAAATTGTAATTTTTATCATATAAAAGATGAAAAATTTTCATATTCGGTAAAATGGCAGACTTTTAATAAAGGAAACAGGTATTTTTTTCGATATTAACCAGGAAGAGTATATAATTGGAGATGGAGGACAAATATAATGAAAAAATTCCGGCGTATAACAGCCGCGGCAGTTTTAATGGCTTTTTTTATGAGTCTGCAAATGGGAGCTTTGCCTCCGGTACAGGCAGCGCCTCAGGTTACCGGGATATATGTGGACCAGGTTTTTACAATAGCCAGAGATTATAATCTGGCTATTATTGAGATATTCGGTTCTGAGTTACAGGATGTAGCGGTGCGGGTGGGCTATTCCGGCGGCGGTTTTAAAACATTGGGCGGAACCAACGCGGACAGTATAGGGAACAGGACGGTAAACGAACCGGATTATTTGAAATTTGAACTCTCCGGAGCGGAAGCTACTCCTATCCAGTGGAACAGTATGGGAATTACCGTAGGCGGAAATAATATAAAGGTAAATGACGTAAATATGCCGATCATCACCTCAATGCAGCCGACAGTGGCTTATGCCGGTTCCGCTGCGGACGAAGGCACCATAAATATAATCGGAAATAATTTAACAAAAGATACGATGAGTATCGGCAAAGGAGCCTTAGCCTACACGGTGCTGCCGTCTTCCAATGATATGAAATATTCTTTTAATAATTTAGCCGGCGAACCGGGCTGGAGGGATATAATTTATTCCCGCGCGATTACAACTCCTTCCGGGATAGATGTTACTATCAGGAAAACTTATCAGGATCAATTCCGGGTAGTGAATAAGCTGGACATCAGTGGGCTGGAAATTTACCCCAATCAAGGGGTAGCAGGAAAGACTACGGTTAACTTTAAAGCTCCGGTACTGGGTAATTTGTCGGTTTTCTTTCTGAAGAGTACGTCTGATTTATATTATAAAGCCAATATGGGAACCGATTACGAATATATACCCCATCCGACCGAAGCGGATCTTATAAAAGTAAAAGTGCCTAATCTTCCGGTCGGAGAGTACCATATAGTATTGACTAATTTGCTGACAGCCCCTCCGGACGGAGTTGATTTAAGGCAGTACGTAACTATGGAATATCATGTAGAAGAATTATTTCATATTATTTCTGGCTCCGATGAACCGGAAATATTGACGGTTGTGCCTAATCAGGGACCCAATGAAAGCCAGAACGCTGTAACTATAACCGGCCGTAACTTCGAAGAATTGAAAATTGATAATTTGACGATAGCCGATAATACCCCATATACTTTAGCTCTTTCCGATAATAATACCCTGCTGACCATCAGCTACGATGACGCCAGCGCAACTTATAAGCCCATGGGGGCGGCGGCGGCTAAAGATGTGAACGTAAGACGGGAAATACGGGTTACCATTGGAGGTCAGGCCACTTTTCAGGCGGTTGCCAATCAGGTATTTGAGAAGAATAATTATGATTATTTAAAAATATTTACGGCTATTCTTTCGGGGCAGGATTTAGCTCAAAGCCCTGTTAAAGATGTAGTGGTAGAAATAGATACTATTTTACAGGTGAAAAATTCCACGGAAAAATATGAACTAAAAGAGGTAGTAGTCAAAGAAAAAGGGTTCACCTTTGTTATGAGTTATACCGAACCGGTGATAAATCAGGTTACTCCTTCCCGCATACAGGTTATACCTGACGTTCCTCCGGCTTACAAAATAAAAGAAGAAATGTATGTGGGAATTACCGGACAAAATTATGTGGTAAGCCGTTACATTGACCCGGATAACAGCGAACAGGCTATTCTTTATCCTATCGTGGATCTGGGAGGGGTATTAAAAATTGAACGGCAGGTAGACATTTCCGGAGACAGAGTAATCATCAACGGCACCGTGGTGTCCGACGCTAAAATGGAGGTTTATAGCGACGGGATTGTGATGGACGGTTCTACCGGCAAAGAAACAGGCAAGAGCATTATTATAAAACTTCCGGCTGAATTAGCGGCAACCATAAATACTATCAACAGTCCTACTTATGTGGAAATTACCAATCCCAAAAAAAATTCTCTGGATCATGGCTATCCCATAAGAAAAGCGGATATGATCCAGTTTATTACCGCGGATGATGAAGTTACACCGGTTATCACAGGCGTTGATCCGGAAATAGTGTCTTTAAACGGGGCGGCCGGCGTTAAAATAAGCGGGTATAATTTTTTACCGGATGTGAAACTCTATCTGGAAACTACTGAACTAAAATGCGTACGCAGCGCTGATGGGAGAACTATTACTTTCGACGCTCCGGTTTGGAGAGAAGGAAAGACCAGGCTGCTGGTGGTCAACCCCAGCGGCGGGATGGCCGGAGTTGACTTTTACTATGTGCGCAGCTATACAACCCCCAAGATAATAAAAGTTACGCCTCCGGAGGGAGTTATAAATTCCTTGGTTGTTATTGACGGAGAAGGGTTTGTGCTGCCGGATCCTGCCGCCGACCTTAGCAATGATCTTGGTATTTACCGTTTAATGGGGAGCCGGGTACTTTTAGGAACCAGAGATATCAATGATTATAATTATTTCAACGGCAAAATTACCCTGCAGCCTTTTACGGCGGCGGATAATAACAAGCTTTTACAGATTGACGCGGATAATGAAGCTTTTCTGGCGGATTATTACCATTCCATAGTTTTGGAAGATGAAGACGAGCCGGGTAAATTTTATATAATAAGGTATGATGAACTGGGTCGTATCATACTTACCAATGGCCGTAATACCTATGAAGTCAGAAGGGACGGTTCGGTCTGGCAGATTTTTGAAAGCGGAAACGCGGTGGGCGACATTACATTGCGGGCTTCCAACGACGGGTTAGATATTAGCGGCGTCAGTAAAAGGCTGAAATACATGACGCCTTATGTCGTGGATAATGTTAATCATGAAATTACCGGGAATCGGGTTAAAGTAGCAGACCAAGGGAAGCGGATTTTGATTACCATCCCTAATTTATATGTACCGGGGCTTTATGATGTTACGGTTGTCAATCCCGATACTAACCGGGACACGTTGCGCAACGGCTTTAATTTCCGCGGAAATCCTCAGAAATTACCGGTGATTACGGAAGTAATACCAGACCAGGGAGCGGCCGGAGGCGGATATTTTGTTAAAATAGTCGGAGCTAATTTTGAAGATAACGGAACAGTAAAGAGCAGGGTATTTATAAACGGAATTGAAGTAGCCAAAAATGACACCTACGTAGGAGTGGACGGAAGCACTATAGATGTGAAAGTGCCTCCTTTCCCTGGTGATCTGCGGCAGGAATGGGGCGGGCGTAAGTCAGTGCCGGTAGCGGTTTTGAACCCTTCTGACGGAGGCAGTACCGGGAAGGAAGATGCTTTTACCTATTTGGTGGCGGACAGCCAGCCTATCATTGACCGGCTGACACCTGCGGAAGGGAGCGGAGCCGGAGGCAGCTACGTTATTATATACGGGCGGGATTTCAGATATTATGAACCTTATACGGATGAAAACTTCAACTTCCAGTACGATGATCAGCCGGTGCCGGGAGAGCCTTTCCGGGATATAAACGGCGACGGAGTGTGGAACGATTTTAGCGGCAGCGGTAATACATCAGCTATGTCGGAGGAAGATATTAAAGTACTGCCTATGGTTTATTTTGGCGATAAACGGGCAAATATAAAAGATTTCGGGGCAGGATACATAGGTGTAGAGATACCTTCAGGCGTCGGCCGGGTAGATGTTTATTTAGTAAATAACGATTATGGAATATCCAATAAAGTACCTTTTGAGTACAAGACGCTGAATCCTAAAATCGACAGTGTGGTTCCTGATTCCGGCAACAAGATGGGCAATGAGCCCGTGGAGATTTTAGGACAGGATTTTGGAGTTTCGGATATTGTGCTGTGGCATTGCGATGAACAGGGAAATGTGGTATTGAACGATGAAAAGATGACCATGGTACGTTTTGGAGATATTTCCAATATTAAAAACCTCACTTCAGGGCTTGTTGTTGGCGGTGAAGTGCCGCAAGTGGATTTAACAGGAGGGCTGAGCATTGTTTACAGCCTTAATACCAAAAAGATTATTTTATATTTGAATCACGGAGGCCAGCAATACGAAAAGGAATTGGACAATTATGACGGCAGTCTCAGGTATTTTGATTTAAATATGCTGGAGAATTCTGAAGGAGACAGATATCCGGGACATGAGCTGGTAAAAATTTATCTGGATAATGTCCAGCGCCGCCTGATCATAGAAAGAGGGTTTGCTCTTACTACTACTTATAACGACAGACATATACTGGTAAATACCCCGCCGTATTATACAGTGGGGACCGTAGCGTTAACTTTGGTAAACGCGGACGGGACATCGGCGGCTTCCAAATTTACTTACAAAAATCCCTTAACCAATCCGGTTATTATAAATATTACCAGGGACAATGACGATCCGGTTGAAAAAACGATAGCAGGCGAAGATTACCGCGTTCTGCCCGTTAATTATAAAGGCGGGTCGGTTATAAAGGTCATCGGGCGTGAGTTCATCAGAGGGGCGAGCGTACAAATAGTTGGCTCAAACAGTATCATCAGCATACCAGTGCCTTCTGTAGAATATGGGCCCGGCTCTTTTAGCGAGTGGCTGACTTTTACTATGCCGGCTGTAGCGGAAGCGGAAGTAGGAAACCTTTTGCCGCTGGTAATAACCAATGAGGACGGAGGCGTCGCCTGGTCCAATGAATCGCCCGAAGGGGCTCCGATTTATTTTGAAATCACTAAAGGCGAAACCGAACCATCCATTTCCACGATGACTCCGGGGCAAGGCCCGGCGGAAGGCGGAACCTGGGTTAAAATACAGGGAAAGGATTTCCGCGCTGCTATAGAAGGATTTGGCAATGAATTACGGGTTATTTTTGGAGATACACCTACCAATGAAATCAGAGATGTGGCTTATGATCAAATTATTGTTAAGACGCCCGCTCACGCGCCGGGCAAGGTTGATGTAAGGCTGGAAAACCCGGATGGGTCTTTTTCCATACCTATGGGCAGTTATACCTATATAAGCAAACCGAAAATAAGTAAAGTAGTAAAAAATTTGAACAGCGATGAAGAATTAGAAAAAATTTCCATTGAAGGCGGACAGGAGATTTACATTAAAGGAGTTGATTTTTTACCGGGCGCCAAAGTGATTTTCGCGCCGGAGCTTGCACCGGCGGCGGAGAATGAAAACGGCGTTTTCTACAGGGTGAAAACTGAAAATCCGGTTTTCCTGCCTGCGGAAGTCAGCAAAGTTTTGGATCCCTATATGTTAAAATCCGGCGAAATTTTGAACGCTGAATTTATAGACAGCGAGACTTTAAAAGTAACGACACCAACCGGTAAATTAAAAACCGGAGGGTTGGTAGTCGTCAACGGAGACCAGGGTTTAAGCGAATTGTTTGAAGACATTAATTTTGATTTGCCCCGTCCGGAATCGCCGATGAACGTGAAAGCGGAATTGGTTCACAGCGACCTTCATAACCAGGATGTCGGAATTAGAGTATTTTGGGACGCGGTTCAGGGAGCGCGCGAGTATGAGGTTTATGTTTTCAGAGGCGGCAGTAATCAATTTTTTGTGGGAAGTACCGAGCTCACATCTTATTTCTTTACTGATATAGAAGCGGACGCCAGTTACCGGTTTATTGTCAAAGCCGTTGGCGATTTCGCGTCTTCAGAGCCTTCCGGCACCAGCAATTCGGTCAGGACTTCTGATAAGGCGGGGTCGATTGATTTAGACGGCGAATTGGGCGAGCAAACTTCTGTAACAGTCAATGCTCAAAAAGTAGTTGCTAAAGTGGGATATAACCATTATGGGTCGGAACTTATCTTAGATATGACCCAGGGCGCGCTGCAAGGAGCTAAGAGCGTGGAAATATTAGTACCCAGCTCGCTGATTAACAGCAGTTATTCGGTTAATATCAAGGCTATCTTTGCTGACTGCCGCGTGTATTTTAATTCTAACGCTTTGCAGAACAGTTATATCAGAAGCGCTCCCTGGCCGGAAGAGGCAGGGGTTAGGGTATTTATAAAACCGGTGGCGCAGTTATCTTCATCGGGAATTACCTTTTTGTCGGCGACTTATGAAATAGAAGCCAATGCCTTTGACGGCAAGAATACCTATAGGCTGGAGTATTTATCCGGCGGTATGAATATTTTAATGGATTACAACAGTAATATGGCTAGAATGCGGCATTTAAGCAAAATTTCCTTTAGCCGGTACGATAGTCTCAGCAGTACCTGGCAAGTACTGTATGAAGATAGCAACAGTGTTTTCCGTACAGTGACCAGACCGGGGCGTTATGCGATTTTAGGACGGAGATAGGAGGGTTTAGAAGGGTGAAAAAACTTTTAGCGGTTTTATTGGTGGCGGTTATGCTGAATATGGGCGCGGCTGTTTCTCTGGAAGATAATCCTTTGGCGCTCGGATATATAGAAGGATATGTCGTCAGAGTGATGCCGGCTGTCGCGGAAAGCGGAGTTCCCGCGCACATTAACATAGAAACCTATCAAGGCAGCTTTTATGAATTCCCCCTGAAGGAAGGCGCGTCCGTAACTATCGATCAACGGATAGTAAAGCTGGAGGAAATTCGTAAAAATATGGAGGTTTATGGAATTTTACAGGGACGGCAGATAGTTTCTCTGGAAGCTTATTCGACAGTAAAAATGGGCTATATTCAGCCGGGCAAACAAGTGGTTACAGGAACTGTCAAACAAATAAACGCGGCTGTGCTTGAAATTATAAATGAGCAAGGAACGGCGGTTCAATATAATTGGTCTTTTTATATACCGATTTCCCGAAAAGGGCAGGCGATGGCAGGGCAGAATCTTTATATAGGGGATAGGGTAAGACTTTACTTTGACGAGATGGGGTCAAATAATATCAGCCGCGTGGAAGTAGAGGGCGATTCGGTGCTGGTAAAGGATATTTACCGGGGGAAACTAGCAAAAATCGGCGCCAACGACCAGCAAATTACTTTAAAAAATGTGGAAGTTTTCAAAGATAATAGCTGGCGTTCCTATCAGCCGCTGCAAAAATTTGCTGTTGGCAGTGGTTTTGCGGGGTATATTGGAGGTATGAAGGTTTCGCCGCGTAATCTTCAGTATTATGAAGGCAAGGAAGTTTATCTGGTTACCAGCAATGTGCTGGGGAAAGAAATGGCGGACCGGGCGTTAATACAGGCGCAGTACATAAGCACCGATACCAATAAAATACAAAATATAAACTGGTTTAATCAAGCCTTTGAACTGGAAAATAAGAGGAATATTTCTTTCAACGAATCGACCATTATTATTAAAGACGAACGTATCCAGGATTTTAATGTTTTAGCGCCGGGTTTGG
>JAISWS010000103.1 GCA_031270725.1 Syntrophomonadaceae bacterium
AAATCGCAGAAAGAACGCTGATCGGAATATCTAATTCGCCGTTTTCATACTTCAGATACGTTTGCGCGTCCAGATTAATGCTTTTTGCAAAATCCGCCGTGGAGAGATCGGAAATCTCCCTCATGGCCTTAATTCGCGTGCCTATCTGTTTTAACGTTTCATTTGTCTGCTGTGTCATCTTTCCCCCGTAGGACACCGAGTGTCCGCGATGTGCTTGCAAAATGTACGATTTGTACTCATGTTATGTAAAAACAAATCCCGTTAATTTTACTACAATTTTATTGAAAATCAAATAATGAACATCCGCACAGCAGATATCTTAAACTTGGATTTGCACTAAAGACCTGCGGGACACTCTGTGTCACTTGGATTGGGCTGGAGTTTACCCTTAAATGCCTTTATCGCGTACGGCAACAAGCTGTTTCCCCCAGCTTGCTGCGGAGTATAGGGTTAACGATCAATCCCGGAAAAATTTTACAAAGTCGGGATACAAAATATCATTATGGGAAATATAGCTGTCGTGACCGTGTCCTTTCATGATCATTAATTCGGAATTTACAAGCGCGGCAGCAATATTTGTAAACGTTTCGGATTTATAAATATCGTTTTCAGCGGCAATTATCAAAGCGGGCGTTTTTATTTCCGCAAGCTCGTTAAGCTCTATGTCAGGCTGTTCCAGCATGAGCTTAAACAAAGGGTCTTTGGTCTTAATATACATATCTTTTACAAATTCCAGACTTTCCGGTGTAAAATCTTCCGGCTTTAGGTTAACCCCTAAAAGCGCCATCTTCTTTATTGCTTCCCGATGCTTTAACGCAAGAAGAAGAGTACAGATAGCGCCGTCGCTGAAACCCGCGATACCCGCTGGCGCAAGCTTCAGTTCTCTTATAAAATAATAAATATCTTCAGCCATAACGTCATATGAATAATTATTCGTTTTTGTGCTCAGCCCGTGATTTCTGCTGTCAATGCAATACACGGCAAAATCATCTTTTAGTTTTTCGGACAGTTCGTCAAAAATATGGAGATCTTCGCCGTTTCCGTGTAAAAGCAGCAACGGAGAACCTTTCCCTCTTTTTTCATAAAATAATTCTATGCCGTTGACGTTTGCTTTCATGCAGCCTCCAAAGATTACGGAGCTTCACACTTCGTTTTTAGATTTATCCCTGTCGCGTATCTCAACGCGGCGGATTTTGCCGGATATGGTCTTCGGCAATGATTCCACATATTCAATAATACGCGGATATTTATATGGCGCCGTCGTCTTTTTGACATGATCCTGCAATTCTTTGGTCAGTTCCGGAGAACCGCTATAGCCTTTTGAAAGAACTATCGTGGCTTTCACGGCAAAACCGCGTTCCTGATCCGGCACGCCTGTCACTGCGCATTCCGTAACGGCAGGATGTTCCATCAGAACGCTTTCCACTTCAAAAGGCCCGATGCGGTATCCCGAAGATTTAATAACGTCGTCCGTGCGGCCGACATACCATAAAAAGCCCATTTCATCTTTATATGCCGTGTCGCCCGTATGGTAAAGTCCGTCATGCCAGACGCTTCTTGTCATTTCCTCATCGCGGTAATAACCCGAAAACATTCCGTAAGGTTTGCCTCCTCCCTCTTCGTCCGTGCATATGCATATTTCGCCGGTTACGCCGGGGCTTAGTTCCTTACCGTTCTCATCGGCAATTATCATGCGGTAACTCGGCGCAGGCAGGCCCATAGAGCCCAGACGCGGCTGCATCCACGGATATCCCGTCCAGCAGCTGAGCGTGGTTTCACTCTGCCCGAAACCTTCGAAAATTTTTAGTCCGGTTCCTTCATGCCAAACCTTATAAACTTCGGGATTGAGCGCTTCTCCCGCCGTAGTACAGTGGCGCAGGGCTGAAAGATTATATTTTTTCAGGTCCTCTTTTATTAAATAGCGGTACATGGTCGGCGGGGCGCAAAATGTGTTTATTTTATAGCGCTCTATTTTCTCAAGTATATCCGGCGCAGAGAATTTTTCGAAATCATATGTAAAAATGGCGCTTCCGGCAAGCCATTGGCTGTACATTTTGCCCCAAAGGCTTTTGAGCCAGCCGGTATCTGAAATCGTCAGATGCAGTCCGCCGGGCTCGCAGCGGTGCCAGAAGCAGCCGGTCATTATATGCCCAAGCGGATAAGTATAATCATGCCAGACCATTTTCGGATAACCCGTTGTTCCTGACGAAAAAGCCATCAGCATCATATCAGTCTTTACATTATTTCTGGCAACGGGCGTTTCCGGAGCGGCTTCCAATTGAGCGTCAAAATCGATCCAGCGTTCATTGGGCGCATTGCCGCCGAATACCGCCAGTTTTTTGACCGTCGGACAGTTGGGAAGCGATTCTTCCATAGCATAAACCACGCCGAAGCGTGCAGTGGTCAAAAGCATTTTTATGGACGCGGCGTTCATTCTGTATTCAATATCTTTTTTTGTCAGCAGATATGTGGCCGGCACGGCGACCGCTCCCAGCCGGTGCAGTCCCATAAGAACAGGCCAGTAACGCCAGTCGCGCGACATTGTCAGCATCACCATGTCGCCTTTTTCAATGCCCTGTGCAATAAAAAAATTTGCGGCCTTGACCGAAAGACGGCGTATATCCTCATATGTAAAACGTTTTTCTTCGCCGTCATTTGAAACCCATAAAAGAGCAAGCGCGTCCGGCGTTTCGGCCGCAAGCGCGTCAAGACAGTCAAAAGCAAAATTAAAGTTATCTGGAATGGCAAGACTGTAGTTTTTCTGCAAATCTTCCAGCGTGACAAAATTGTCGCGGTGGCGTTTCGTAAATTTCTCGTATAGAGGCATGATTTCCTTCCTTAGTGTCATTTCCGCATGAAATCGCAGAATTGATGATTATAAAATTGTATTGACGCGTCAAGATTTCGTCTTTTATCCTTAGAGCGCTCACCTGATGCTTCGCATCCTCGCGCCCGTTCGCGGCCCGCGCTCCTTATTCCTCTCCGAGAACCCGGGGCGCTCACATCTCGCGCC
>JAISWS010000168.1 GCA_031270725.1 Syntrophomonadaceae bacterium
CCACAAATAATCGTCTCCCGTTTCTTTCCCAAACGGCAAAAGCAAATATACCGTTTAAAAAATTTACGCACGCTTCTCTCCACTGCGCGTAAGCGTGCAGCAGAACTTCAGTGTCAGAATGCCCGTCAAAGATATGCCCAAGTTTCCGCAGGCTGCTGCGCAGTTCGCTGGTATTATACAGTTCGCCGTTGTAGACCATAACAAAACGTTCTCCTTGATGCTCTAAAGACATAGGCTGCCTGCCGTTTTCAATATCGATCACGCTGAGACGCGTATGTATTAAAGCGACGGATTTTTCGATAAATATGCCCTTTTGGTCAGGGCCGCGCCTGCTTAAAGTTTTTTGAATTTTTTTAAATATAACAGCGTCGTCTTTATCCAGGTTTTTCGTCCAGTCAATTATTCCGGCGATTCCGCACATATTTAAACCTCCTTAAATAAACTGCGTTCAAAGGCGTTTCATTTGGGAAAATCAACGCCTGATTTACTTTATAAATATATGCGTCATTGTTATAAATGGTGACGAACAGGCAAAAAGGATACCCATGCCGATTTTCAGCGCCGAGTATTAAATTAGGAGACGGCTGCAAACCAAATTGCTATTTGCTATTTAATAATTTCAAATATAAGGTATAATATTAATAGCGGTATTCAGCAATACGAAAAATTAATAAGAAACATAGGCGTACAACTGCAATTATGCTTTGGGTGCTGATGCATGGCGCAGGCGCTTCCAAGCCGAAAGCGTATCGGGCGGATCAACCAGCCTCTGGGGTTATTTCATGATTACAGCTGAGGGGGGATAAAAAATATTTTTTAGTTGCCGGTGATTATAATACCTTCAATTAGCTTGTAGTGTTCTGCTTTAAGGCAGGTAAAAATTATTTTAGGATAGTTTTTTTAATAATTATAAAAGGAGTGGATTGATGTGAGTTTTCAGAATGTTAAGTGGGAGAAGACCGACCGGATCGCCACAGTTTTTGTTGACCGCCCTAAAGCTTTAAACGCGCTCAATAAAGATACCTTGGTGGAATTAAAAAGCGCTTTTATTGAAGTAGGGGAGGACAATGACGTTGATGTAGTGATTTTGACAGGGTCAGGAGATAAAGCGTTTGTTGCCGGCGCTGACATTGCTTATATGCAAAATTTAAGCGCTTCGGAAGCGCGCGCGTTCAGCCGCTTAGGGCAGGAAGTATTTTTATTTATTGAGAATTGCGCAAAACCGACTATTGCCGCGGTTAACGGTTTTTGTCTGGGAGGCGGCTGCGAACTTGCTATGAGCTGCGATTTCCGCATAGCTTCTTCCAAGGCGGTTTTCGGGCAACCGGAAGTAGGGCTGGGTATATTGCCGGGTTTTGGGGGTACTCAGCGCTTATCGCGTTTTGTAGGGCCCGGAATGGCCAAACAATTGATATATTCAGCCGCCAATATAAAAGCTGAGGAAGCTTTGCGCATAGGCTTGGTAAACGCCATTGCAGAGCCGGATGCATTGATAGAAACCGTTAAAAATATCGCCGGACAGATTTGCAGACAGGGTCAATTCGCCGTCCGTTTAGCCAAGCACGCTATCAACGCCGGCTTCGAAACCGATATCAACCGGGCAATGTTTTATGAATCCGATTCTTTTGGGCTTTGTTATACTTCTCCCGAACAAAAAGAAGGCATGACAGCGTTCCTGGAAAAACGTCCGCCGCAATATAAAAAATAAATGGCTTATTTATGGTATATATGTTAAACTAAAAAAGATTGTAATATTTTTCACTTGAAATTATTGGATCCGGCATTACCTGGAAAAATGGCAATGCCGGGTATAGCAACGGCGGACAATTAAAATCTTTTTTTGATTTAAGCTGAAAAAGTTTTTATAATAATTAAAGGGAAGCCGGCGAAATTGCAGAATTAAATAATAAGGCGGCGTAAAAACATCCGATAAGCCAGGTAAAAATGATTAACCGGCGTATGTCGTTTGTTTGATTCAGTGTGTTTTATTTCCCAGCGGCAGTATTCCGGGCAACGGTTGAAGGAGAAATCGCAGTAATATGACGGTAATTAATGTTTGTAATTCACAGTCCGTAAATGTGTTTATGATGATAAATAATAACATTTTAAAGCGTTGCTGTGCCTGGACAGAAGGGACGTATGCCGTTTGCCCCGCGGGATTTTCGGATAATTTTGCAAATATGAAACCAATTTGTGAATATAGAAAAAAAGGCAAGTGAACCTCTGTTTTTAAACGCTGTTTCATTTGCTTTTTACATATTATCCGCGGTTGTTAATCTTTCTAGCCATGACGCGGGTAATAAAACAGCGGTTTGATAAGTAATGTTAAGAATAATCGTGAAAATCATTGAAAAAAGGGATGGCTAGTTGATTTTTTAATAAGCCGGGAGGTGATAACTGAAAGCGCTTTGTAATGGGTAGTGATTTTAGGCGCGTCTGAATAATTTTTGTTGATTAGAATATTGTTTTAATAGAGAGGAGTAATTTGTTAATGGATTTTATGCAAGAGTACAAAAGTAAATTAGTATCTCCGGAAAAAGCGGTTCAGGTTGTAAAATCGGGAGATCAAGTTGAATATGGGCATTTTGCGGTAAACCCGAGTTATTTGGATGGGTATCTGGCGAAAAGAAAAGATGAATTAAAAGGAGTAATAGTTAATAGTATTACTTTTCCAGGCATTGCCCAAGTAGCGGAATGTGATCCGGAAAGAGACCATTTTATATATAATAACTGGCATTTCAGCGCCGGCGACCGGGCTTTGCACGATAAAGGCCTCTGCACTTATATACCTTTTCTTTTTAATGAGCTTAACACATTATATGAAAGGTATCATGATCCGGACGTATTTATAGCAAAAGTCTGCCCCATTGACAACAAAGGATATTTTAACTTCGGGACCTCTAATTCCGGCGAAATGACCATAGCCCGCAAATGTAAAAAAGTTATCGTGGAAGTGAACGATAAAGTGCCGTTTGTTTTAGGCGGTTACGATGAGGCTATCCATATATCAGATGTGGATTATATAGTAGAGTCGGACAATCAGCCTCTGATTCAGGCCGCGTCTCCGGAACCGACCGACGTCGATAAAACAGTAGCGGAAAATGTGGTGAAATTGCTTGAAGATGGGTGTATTATCCAACTGGGGATAGGCGCGATGCCTAACGCGATAGGCACTATGATCGCCAATTCCGATTTAAAGCATCTGGGCGGACATACGGAAATGCTGGTAGATGCTTATATGCACATGATAGAAGCCGGAGTAATGGATAACAGCACGAAATCTTTCGATATAGGCCGGATCCCGTTCACTTTTTCTTTAGGTTCTCACAAACTGTATGAATGGATGGATCATAACCGCAAAATAGCCAGCTATCCGGTAGGGTATGTCAATAGTCCTTTCGTATTGTCTAAGATAGATAAGCTGGTTTCTATTAATAACACTATTGAAATGGATCTGTACGGACAGGCCGCTTCCGAATCCAACGGAACCAGGCATATTACTGGGACAGGCGGTCAGTTTGACTTTATATATTCAGCCTTCCAATCCCGTGGCGGCAAAGGAATACTCTGCCTGTCCTCCACGTTTAGCGGTAAGGACGGACAGAAAAAATCAAGGATCGTTCCTTATATCACTCAGGGCGGGATAGTAACTGTGCCGCGTACCGTTACCCATTATGTGGTCACCGAGTACGGCGCTGTGGACCTTAAAGCTAAAAATAACTGGCAGCGAGCGGAGCTTCTTATAAGCATAGCGCATCCTGACTTCAGGGATGAATTAATAAAAGAAGCGGAGAAAATGAAAATTTGGGTACCGAGCAATAAGTTATTATAATAACTGTAACTGTCTGCC
>JAISWS010000008.1 GCA_031270725.1 Syntrophomonadaceae bacterium
AATTAGAAATTGACAAAGCCAGCCTAAAGTAGTGCAGCTGCCTATAACAAAAATATTATCTTTGCTGATTAGTAAAGAGCCGATAATCAAGAGATTGAAAGGGATACTGATAGTGGATGAAAGCACGAAGTATCCGTGTACTTGCAGTATTCCGGCAGTTATATAAGTCAAACACACAAAAAGCAAAGTCGGTGCCATTATACGGGTGAGCGTTACCGCTATGCCGTTCACTTCTTCCCGGAGTCCGGGAGCGATTATGCCGGCGATAAGCGGCGCCATAACCATACCCGCGGCGGAGACAAGCGCCGCTATGACTGTAACGTAGCTTAACAACTGCGACATGTAGCGGTTCCGTTCTTCGAGGGAACGGTTTTTCATAAAATAAGTGAGGTCGGGAATATTTACCGCCGATAAAGCGTTGCCTATGCTGGCGAATAATAAATTAGGCAAGCTGAAAATGACCTGAAATATATCCGCTAAAACGGTGGTACCGAACACCGAAGCGAAAAATATATCCCGCACAAACCCTAACAGTTTGGAAACAAATATTACAGCGGCCACGCTTATAAAATTCTTACCGGTCTTTTGACTCGTCTGTCTCATCTACACATATTGATCCTTTAATTATTTTCAGAAAGCCCTTATTAAGGACGGACCAGACTCAAATCAGGAACATAATTATCTGAATTTGAATTTTGGAAAATCTTTTTAAATTCCGCGGCAGTCTGCGGAGTTTCGTCTAAACGGTAAATACGGGCCGGATTGCGGTTGGCGTCATAATCTATACCGTTGAACCAAACCGCCACTTTTATGTTGGGATAATTGGCAATATTCCGCGACATGTCGGCAATCCATTTGCTTTTATCTCCGCCGACGGAATTGCAGGCAAATTCCGTTATCATCATAGGATAATCAAACCAGCTGTTATAGTTAGAGTAAAGGGGATCGTATATCTGGGTAAATTCCCGCCAGTATTCGTCCTGGAAATATGTCCCGGTATTGTATCCGGTCAGGCCTATGATATCCACATATTCGTCGCCCGGAAAGTAGGCCAGGCTGTGATTCCATTTAAAGTTAGGAAAAGAGCCGTCGTTAGGGTTCCAAATCCACAATACGTTATTTACCTGCTGGTTTTGAAAAATATTGTAAATATGTATCCAGGTGAGCTTGTAAATTTCGGCGTCTTTACTGTAATGAAAACTGGACCAGTTACACCAATCCCCGTTCATTTCATTATTTAAGCGGAATAATACCGGATGGCCGAAGGCTTTTAATTCCTGGGCGTAATTAATGAAAAAATCGTCATAATCGCCGTTTAAAATAGAATACATAATGGATTTATTATCACTGTCAGCCAGATAAGTATGCAAAGTCAACTCCATATATTTGTTTTGATTATACGCCGCGGTTATAATATCTCTGGGGAAAGGGGTACTCATACTTTTATACCATAAAACAAAATCAAATTTGCCGCCTAAAGTATTTTCCAGATTGTTCAGATAATTATAGTTATCGCTGATGGAAAACTCATAAATGCCCCATTTTAGAGGGGAAGAAGGAGAAAAATATTCCTGGTAAAAATTCAGGGTTTCATCATTTAAAACAGTGCGCTCAGGCTTTACGAAACGGGTATTGATTTTAGCTTCCCCCTGAATAGGAATAATATCGAAACTTTTTATAACCGGCAAAAAATTCTTGGTATTTTGAGTGGATTTAATGAAAATGGTGTAAACTTCCTGAGAATTTTTGATTATCTCCGCGCTTAGATAGTGGTTTTTGTCATTGGGAACGGTTGACAATTTGGCGCGTTCCCATTCCAAAACATGAGCGCGGTATCCGTTTATCTGGATGTATTGATCCGACAGTTTATGGTGGTCAATATTGTTATTCAGCAAAAAACGGTTGCTGTAGGCGATATAATCAGTTACGTTGCGGGTGTTTATATTGCCGTTGAAATTGTCATAATAAACCTCGATGACCGTATCATTATTAAACATGGAGACCAGCACCTGCGACAAAGAGGCGTCTACCATCATATCGGGCGGGAAGTCAATCCGGTAACCATTGGCATAGTCAGACAAACGTGAATTGCCTTCAGCGGTATATTCTAAAAGCTTATAGTCACTGTCGGGGCTTGGTTCGGCGGTTTCGACGATTTGCCCGTTCAGAATGTGTACTGAATTAGCCGAGGCGGTTTGGCTGGTGACAAACAAAAATTGCAGTGACGCTATAACCAATAGTATTGGTAAAAAAATTTTATTAAACTGTGACATATCAAAAACCCCTTTTCTCAAATGAAATAAATTAATTATCACGTTATAAACTTTTCGGCGAAGCATTAATTGGGCTCATGTCTGGATTTCCGTTACCAATCGCCCTTTAAGCAAAGACAAAGCTAAAATAGCGTTTTTTTCCGCTTTGTCGCGCATATCAACGGAGCGTTTAACTATAGAATCTCTAAGCGAGTTATTGTTTAACAAAGAATCTATTTCTGAAAACATTGTTTCCGGCTCCAGACTTAAAGGGCGTGTATCGTATAATTTTAAAAAACCGTCTATTTTGGGATCATAAGAAATACCGGCAAATACAGTTTCCTGGCTGGCGGCAAATATCAGGGCATGCAGCCGCATTCCGATCATCAAATGAAATTTAGCTGACAAAGCCAGTAAAGAAGAGGTATTCAGCTGTTCGTTGATTATGCGGGCCTGGCTGTTCATCAGGCCCATTATATTTTGGGATTCTTTTACGTCGTCCGGCCAGTGAAAAGGGACGAAAAGTATTTCAAAGCCGCTGGCGGATAATTGGTCTAAAACGCGGGCCAGGCTTTGCTGATAATTGTATAAAGAGTCCCATTTCCTTACAGCAACCCCGATAATTTTTCCCTGGGTGCAATGGGAAGCCAGCAGGCGTTCTGCCGCTTCATATTCCGTACGGCTGGTCTTTAACGTAAAAACCGGATCGGCGGTTATAATCTGAGGGGGACCGGTGACCCCGATATCATGAAGAAGGCGGCGTGAAGCCTCATCGCGCAAGGTAATCATATCGACTTTATTGGCTATTTTCCGCATTAAAAACTTGCTCAGAGGGCGGTTTATAGGCCCAACTCCCTGGGCATAAAAAATAACGGGTTTTCTTAGGAATTTTGCTAAAGCCACCACGCTGATATAATAAGGGAGGGAGCGACCGCTGGTAACATCTTGAAAAATACTTCCCCCTCCGCTGATAAGTAAATCGCTTCGGATAAGTTCCCTTAAAACCTTTAACGGATTCAAGTAATACACAGACTGAATATGATGCGCGGACGTAGTCCCGGCAGGATTTCCTGAAAAAACCACAAAATCCGTGTTAGGGTTATGTTTCCTGATAGAGCCGGTTATGGCGGCCAGTAAGGCTTCGTCCCCGGCATTATCAAAACCGTAATAACCGGATAAAGCTATTTTCATCAGTATCTCCTTAAAAAATAATTAATTTCATAACGCACTGCTGAAATCAGTGAAAGCACCCGCTGAAAGCCTGGGCATATCCATCGGCAGATATCCGCCGGATATATTAAACACTTAGTACATTATAGTCTTTACTTTCCGCGCTTAGCAATACCGAAAAATATGTACGGATTAATCTTATTTTGCCGGTTGATATATGTTATTATGTTAAAAACAGGCAAATTTGTTACTGTGCTTATTAGTTTTGTTGCGGCGTGACTTGTATTTACTGTATGGACAAGCGGCAGACATGATGTTAGAATTTACGTAGTGGCCAGACGGGTTGAATGGATGAAAAAGAAGATTACTGTATGGGTTTAGAATATCTGCCGGCCAGTAAAAATTTGACGAAAAAAATGAACCATTTGTAATTTCGCGACTATTACCCAGTGTATGGTATTTTGGAGGTTAAAAAATAGTGGTTATATGGTATATTATCGCCTTGGTGTCGGCTTTTGTCATATCTTTTGTGGGAGTGCCTCTTACCGCTAAAATGGCTTTTAAAATTGGCGCGGTTGACAAACCTTCCGCACGAAAGGTACACAAAGCGAAAATGCCCCGTTTGGGGGGCTTGGGAATATTCATCGCGTTTACCGTTACCGCACTTATTTTTTTGAATTTGTCAGCTCCTGTGGTGGGGGTACTGGTAGGGGCTTGTGTTATAACCGTGGTGGGAGTGTTGGACGATATTTATCAATTATCGCCGGTGGTGAAGCTGCTGGGGCAGTCCATAGCGGCTGTTGTCGCGATGTCTTTTGGAGTGATGGTTCACTTTTTAACCAACCCTTTTGATGGATTATTGTGGCTGGGGTATCTTAGCATACCGATAACTTTCTTATGGATAGTAGGAGTAACCAACGCCATTAATCTGATTGACGGATTGGACGGCTTAGCGGCGGGAGTTTCAGCTATCGCGGCTGCTACCATGGGAGTGGTGGCTTTGCTGAACGGGGGATATGAAACAGCGTTTATGGCTTTTATATTAGTAGCGGCGCTTTCAGGGTTTATACCGTACAATTTCTTTCCGGCCCGGACTTTTATGGGAGACGGAGGTTCTAACCTTTTAGGTTTTTTGCTGAGTTGTATCGCGGTTTTGGGAGCTGTTAAAAGCGCGGCTATTTTTTCGTTATTTATACCGATTGTTATTTTAGGGATACCGATATTAGATACTTTTTTTGCAATTATAAGAAGAATAAACCGGAAAGCGCCTATATTTAAACCGGATAAGGGGCATCTGCACCATCAGCTGCTGGCTATGGGGCTGAGTCACCGGAACAGTGTTTTGGTTATTTATTCCATATCAGGACTTTTAGGGGTCATCGCCTGTATCTGCAACTTTCTCAGTGGGCCGAAAGCAACATTATTAGGGGCTTTATTGTTACTGATTATCGTGTGGGGGGCGGACAAGCTGGGTTTGTTTTCCGCTACCGGGGAACATAAAGCGAAAACTATGAGTTTAAAAGAAAGCGCTTCGGACAATAAACTGACTAGAAGCTGAATGGGCAGCGATGCCATAATCAAAAGACTATATTGTACTTTACGGAAAGGAAATTTATGAGCGGCAGCGGCAGGAAAAAATTAAGAGGCGGATTAAAATCTGTTTTCCGTTTTATAATATCAGCGGGAATTATTTTTGGGGTATTTTTTGCTATTGGCATAGGGGTAGCGGCTTATATCGATAAAAACACAAGCGCTGAGCCGGTTTTGTCAGAAGCGGTTCAGGAAAAAGAAGAAGAAATCGCGACCCCGCTTGATATAAACGGGCCGCGGATTAATATATTAGCGTTAGGAGTAGATATGCGTAACGGGGAAGAGCATTCCCGCTCCGATGTCATGATTTTAGCCAGTATTGACCCGGATTTAAAAAAAGTAGCGTTAGTTTCCATACCAAGGGATACTCAGGTAACTTTGAAAGGAAGCGAGGAAAAAATATGCGCCGCTAATTTTTACGGAGGGCCGGAATATGCGGTCAGTACAGTGGAAAACCTTATGGGAATTAAAATAGACCATTATATTTTGGCGGACTTTCAGGCTTTTGAAAATATTATTGACATTATCGGAGGCGTTACCATAGACATTCCGCAAAGGATGTACAAGCCAAGTGAAGGGATTAACCTGCAGCCCGGAGAGCAACAGCTTTTAAACGGTCATGACGCGTTAGCTTATGTGCGTTTTCGCGACTACGCCACTGGAGATATTGAACGCACACAGCATCAGCAGATGTTTCTAACGGCTTTAGCGGAAGAAATGTTAAAACCGCTAAACATTATTAAGCTGCCTTCTATTGCCAAAGAAGTGAACAAACATCTGCAAACGGACATGTCGGTTGGAACAATTCTGAAACTGGCAAGCTGGGTACCTTTTTTCAGCAAAGACAGTATCGCGGCTCAAACCTTGCCGGGTTATTTCCATGATATACGTGACGCCCATGGTACTTTGCTCAACAGCTTTTGGATTGCTGATGCGGCGAAAGCTAAAACTTTAGTGAGCACTATGTTTACCGGGGAGGAAGTGGCTGTATTTCAGCCGGCGGCCGAAGTAAATCAAAATGTCACCGCAGCCGCCAGACAAAACACGGTTGTCAGCGGCAATAACAGCAATAGACAATGAGGAGAGCAAAAAGAAGGAAGCAGAAGAAGCGTGTGCAGAACTCTGCGGTGATGAATGATAAAGATGCCCGTCAGCTTTACCTGGCGGAGATAAAGATAATATGATAGATAATAGCATAAAAGCGGCGGAGATTTCACTTGACGGCGGCAGTAACAATAACCGTCCGCTCCAAAAATACAAACTAATTATAAAGAGCGGATAATAAATTACGGGTAGTTAATACAGCCTTTCTGCCACAATAAAAAAATTATCAGTATAGGCAGCTGTAAGATAATAAACTTTTGTTTAGTATTAATTCAGGACGGCTGTTGCCCTATGTGAATAAATTATCCTGCTGTATAACTGATGAACTAGAAAGAGGAACAGGAGAAACACCTTTATGAAATTTATTTTCAGATACATAATAATAATAGCTTTTTTTGCGCTTTTTTCCGCAGGGCTAAATCTGGGGGCTGAAGCGCTGGCGGCAAACGGAACCATCAATTGCGAGGTGGCCAATATAAGATCCGGGCCGGGGATTGACAATGCTTTGACCGGACAGATAATTAAAAATACCAAAGTGCAAATAACCGCCGGCTCTAAAGATTGGCTGCAAATAAAATACAATAATATTGACGGCTGGGTCAGCGCCCCGTTAGTTGATTTGGATGTTTTTAAGCTGGAGGTTAACGCCGATACCGCTAATTTAAGAAAAGGGCCGGGGACTAATTATGAACAAGCGGGGCAGGTTAAGGCCGGTATTATTTTGACCGGCTTGGAGCGTCAGGGAGATTGGTATCAGATAGTGGCGGCTTCCGGAGAATTTTTATATATCCGGAGCGATCTGGTAGCCGGCCCTTCGGCAGGAAACGACGTAATTACAGCGGCGGTTGTGACAGCGCTCAGCCCTCCTGTGGTTAATAGTAACCCTACGGTATATTTGGACAATAATTTGCTTAGTTTTGAAGTTCAGCCTATTATTAAAGCGGACCGGACTTTAGTTCCTTTGAGGGCTATATTTGAAGCTATGGGCGCTAAAGTTGACTGGGACGGAACCAATTACACCGTCACGGCGGTAAAAGATGAAACAATGGTGCAATTACGCATCGGGGACAATATAGTCTATATAAACGGAGTCGGGCAGGCGCTGGATGTTCCCGCGCAGATAGTAAGCGACAGAACTTTAGCGCCTTTACGCTTTGTGGGCGAAACTTTCGGAGGTAAAGTGGATTGGGAAGAAAAAACCAGAACCGTAAACATTACTTTGGCGTCAGTGCCGGTAGTTGCGGAACCTGAAGATCCGGGCGGCAGCGTGTATGATGACCCCCCGGCATCGTTGCCTGAAGACAGCTATACAGCAACGCCGCCGTCGCCTGATTTAAACGAAGTTAAAGTAACTTACGCCAGAGACGATACCGGAATCAGCATTGCAGTGGAAGCGCCTGAAGCGGGTGATTTAAAAATCACTCAAGACGGAAGTTATCTGAGTTTTCTTATTCTGAACAGTTATTTAAAAGCTCCGGTTTATGTGGAAGAAAATATAGGAGCGGACAAATTAATGGTAGAAGGTAAAAGCAATCAGACCCAGGTTGAGCTTTCCGTAACTATTCCTCAGGGGGTGGAATTTACTCGCCGCACGGAGAATGGCGGCGCCAGGGAAATCATCTTTATCGGCAATGTTATCACCGGAGTGGAACGCCAGGCGTTTGGCAGCAGCGGGGAACGGCTGACCGTTTATACCCTGTTGCCGGTATCGTATACGGAAAATCTGCGGGGCAACACTATGAAGATAACTTTGCCGGGAGTAAAGAAAGGGTTGGCTTTAAGCCGGTACACTTTCAGCAGTAATTTTGTGAGGCAGGTTGATTTTACTGAAGACAGCAGCAATATTTTTATGGAAATAAACACCAGTGAAGCGGCTAAATACTCAATAGGGCAAAGTGACAACCGCCAGGAACTGTATGTGCTTTTAATACCCAGCAGCAACGCGGTCCCTAAACAAGGAGTGATAGTTTTAGACGCCGGACACGGCGGGGGTGATACCGGGGCGCGGGGGAATTTTCTTCAGGAAAAAGACGTTAACCTGGATATAACCTTACGGGTGGGGAAAATACTTTCCGGCCGAGGCGCAAAAGTGGAATATACCCGCACCACCGACCAATATGTGGATTTAAACGATATTTCGACCTATGCCAATATGATGAACGCGGTGGTATTTGTTTCCATTCATAATAACGCCAGCACCAACAGGGAAGCCGGAGGTACCGAAGTTTATTTTTATGCGCCGGCCAGCGACCCCAACCTGTACATGCAAAAAGGAGAGCGGGAAGAGTTAGCTGCCGTTCTCATGGGTAAGCTGAGCCAGTTAAATCTGGCTTACCGCGGCGTAAAACAAAATAATTTTTCGGTATTGAGGAAAACGACTATGCCGTCGGCTCTTTGCGAGATTGCTTTCATTTCTAATCCTCAGGAAGAACAGTTGCTGGCGGATGATAATTTTAAGCAGAAAGCGGCGCAACTTATTGCTGACGGAATTTGGCAGTACATGAATCAGGGAGGCGGTTATCAGCCTCAGACGGATACGGAGGATATCGACTTGAGCTTGGTCAGGCCATAAAACAGTAATTAAGCGCTTAAATGCGTAATTTTCAGGGCCTTTTCAAGTAATTTCAAGCAAATGGAAGGAAATGCCTTTGCAGAGGCGCTTAAATAGATATGAAAATAATTATGCGGTTTTTGTTAAATACGGTATTGACGGTGCTTTTAATCGGCTGGGGAGTATACGCCCCTGTAACACAGGCGGCGGATATAAATACCGCGTTTTTTTTAAACGACCGGGCGGCGGATATCATAGGCGCGGCGCCTTTGCGTATACCGGGCTTGCTTTTACCCTGGGGAATTTCAGGAAAAGGGGTTATAGTGGCGCTGGCCGACAGCGGCTTGGATAAAGGCAGTATCAGCGACATTCATCCTGATTTAGCCAGCGTTTCCGGGCAAATGCCTAAAATAGTTTATCTGAACTCATATGGCGGGCGTGACGCGGCGGACGACCCGGTCGGGCACGGCACCCATATGGCGGCGGCTATCGCCGGAAGCGGGCAGTCTTCCCAGGGAAAATACAAAGGCGTAGCTCCCGCCGCCAGTATATATTTTCAGGCCTTGCTGGATCAGGAAGGCAATTTACAAATACCTGAGCAGTTAAATAGTTTATTCATGCCGGCTTATGAAGCCGGAGTACGTATTCATGTCAACGGCTGGGGAGGAGGGGCTAACGCTTACGGAGCTTACGCTGCGCAGGCTGACGGCTTTGTCAACTCATATCCTGATTTTCTGCCGATTTTCAGCGCCGGTAACGAAGGGCCGGGCGCCGCTACTTTATCCACCGCCGCTAATAGTAAAAACGCTTTAACGGTTGGTTCCAGCCAAATTCCCCGTCCGGTATTCAGCAAAGACGCGCGGGATGCGGGGCAGCCTGTGTATTCGTCCAGTAGCGGGCCGGCCGCCGGTCAGCGCATCAAACCGGATTTACTGGCGCCCGGCTCCGCCGTAATCTCCGCCCGTTCCAGCCTGGTAGCCAGTAATTTCCACGCCAACGATTCCTACCTCCGCATGGGGGGGACCAGTATGGCGGCGGCGGTAGCCGGAGGAGCGGCGGCGCTTTTATATGAATATTTGCGGGACGTTCAAAACATAAAAACCCCTGGTTCAGCCTTGATGAAAGCGGTGCTTATAAATGGAGCTAAAATACCGGATTCCGGCCTTACAGAGCAAACCGGATTCGGCGTCTTGGATTTAACAGCCTCGATTTTGGCGTTAAATGAAAATAGTTTTAAAATAGCGCCGATTTTAAGAGATTTAAACCCTGGTGAAATATTTGAATATAGAATGAATGTGACAGATACCGCAAGACCGCTGAAAGCTACTTTGGCTTGGGTGGATCCTGCCTCGCCTGAATTGGAAACCGGCTCGCTGCTGATAAACGATTTGAACCTTATTGTGCAGGCTCCGGACGGGCGGGAATATTACGGTAATGACCGTAAAAAAGAGGGTGTTCATGATCATAATAATAATGTGGAACAAGTGGTCATCGACCAGCCCGCAACGGGAGAATATAAATTTATAGTTTCCGGCGCCGGTTTAAACAAATTGGTATATGCGGATAAAATGGCCCTGGTCTATGGACAGCCGCTCCGTAACGGCACAGTTTTAAGCCAAACCGCCAATCAAATCACCTTAACCGATGGCTCCGCCATTGATTTGGTTTCTTATACCACCCGCTACAATAACCTGAACAATACAGACATAAAAGCCGGGCCGGCAACGAGCGGAAGCCAGCTGTACCAAGGCGCTAAAACTATATATATTTTTAACCGCTCCTGGCTGGGGGAAGGAGTGCAGATATTAAAGGATGAACAACAGGACTTACTGGTGGAGATGAATCCCGCCAACAGGGAAGGCGGCTATTATCTGGATTCCGGCCGGGGCTGGCCGGGCGATGATACTCTCTTGAATAACGAACGCGTAGACGCTTTAGATGATATTCCGAACGGCACGGAAATAAAAGCCTGGGTAAATCCAAGCAGCCAGACCATTTGGGAATTCCAATCGGCTTACAGAGAAATCGAGGGAATAATAGAAAGCGTGGATACGGAGAACAAAAGCCTCAAGTTGCTGCAGGACGATAACACTTATGTTTGGAAATCGGAAATGTCTTTAGGGTGGGTGAATCAATTTGTTTCGCTGGCGGATGAAGACAGCCCTTTCGGAGCTATAGAGTCGATGCGTTTGGAAAAATTGAGGCCCAGCATGAAAGTAACGATGATGCTCGCGGCGGATAGCGATACGGTTCAGCACATAAAAATTCATCGTTACCTGGCAATGGGAGTTTTAGCATCAGTGGATACGGAAAAAAATCTGCTGCAACTGGCCGACGGACAGACTTTCGCGATACTGCCGGGAGTTAGCGTGGCCATAGACGGAAACGCCGCTGAATTAGGGGATTTACCTTTTGGATGCCGGGTAACTCTCTTGTTTTTGGAACAGGACAGTCCGGTAATTCAGATACAGGCTTATACACAGGTAATTTATGGTAAAATCATTTACGAAAGCGGCGAAAATAATCAGTGCTATTTGCTGGACAATAAAAATCAGTTTCAGACTCTTACCAAAGGAGCGGATATGGAAATTTACCGGGACGGCCTTGAAGCCGGCGGAAAAATTGATTCAGGAACCTGGGTCAGGGCGATATTAAATCCGGAAAATCAAGAAATAACGCGACTGGATTTAGGAAACAGCGCTCATGAAAGCTACGTAAAATATTTCCGCTACTACGATGACGTAAATCAGGAACTGGTAATGGATGACGGCAGTAAATATAAAATAAACGCCATTACCAACCTTAATAAAAACGGGTTTTTGATTGAACCGGAACTGCTAGTGGAGGATGAGAAAATTAATATAGACACAGTTTTTGGCAAAGGAGTGGAAGAGGAAATACTGGTTTACGGGCAGGCACTGAACAGCGACAGTGCCAATATAACACTGGAAGCTACGGCTGCTTTGCTTAATGGGGCTTTGATTGTTCAAGGACGGGCTTACGGCGGCGATACCATATACATATATCATGGTGATGGGAGCAAACATACGCTTAAGGTCAGCAAGGATGATAGTTTCAGCGTATTGCTTTCACCGGAGCAGCCGGAAGAGAAAATAAAAGTGATAGCCTTTGATTCCTTCAGCGGTGCGCTTACCGGAGCCGATGTGAAAATCAATGAAATCACGCCCGGCGATTTGAAAAAATCGTTCATAGACGTTCTGAACTCTCCGGCTCGCGAATCCATAGAAAACCTGGCGACTCTGGGAGTAGTGAGCGGATACGAGGACGGCGCCTTTAAACCGGATATCACTGTCAGCCGGGCAGAGTTTATCACTATGCTGGGACGGGCTTTGCAATGGCGGCTTAACCCGGGTGAAGATTTAATGTACTTCAGCGACAATTCGGAAATTCCGCTCTGGGCTTTGGAATATGTATATTACGGGCAACGGCTTGGTTACATCAGCGGTTTTAGCGACGGCAGTCTGCGGCCGCAAATAAACATTAACCGCAGTCAGGCCGTGGTTATGCTTGATAAAATACTTCGTGAGACGCCGGAGCCGGAATTATCGCCGGAAGTGAGGGAAGAAATACCGAATATGTATTCTTTCAGCTATGCTGATCAACAGGAAATACCGGGCTGGGCCGTAAGCAGCGCTTTGAAAGTACGGCGGCTGGGCATAACCGGATTTTGGGGTGATATCTTCAGACCCAACCGTAATCTAACCCGGGCGGAAGCGGCGGTTATAATTGACGAAATGATAAAAAACATGACTCCGGCACAGACAGACGCGCTGACTGTTGAAGAAAACGATGACCATCAGCTTCCGCTGGCGGAGAACATTGAGGGTTCCTCAGAAGAAAATAAAAACCCTCCGTTTGTGGCTATGGAAGCAACGGAGGGAAATTCAACTTCTTCGCCAAGCGAATGATTGTGCTTATTTGATTTAATAATCTTGCAGCCACAGAACAATGGTCTGTTTCTGGGTCTGCTGATTCCATTCTTTAAGCTGGCTGTCAAGCGCTTTTATCTGAGCGTCTAATTGTTTGAGTTCGGTGCTGTCGGTAGTTTCACGGCGTTGATTTTGCAGGGATAACCACCGGGCACGGCTTTCGGTATATTTATCGCTCAAATCCTGTTTTTCGGACTGGTAATTGACCACTTCCCCCAGCGCTGAAAGCTGAGTTATGAGCTTATCGGCCTGCGTTGAGGAAACAGTTATTTTATAGGAGCTTCTGGCTGTTTCGCCGTTATTTTCTTTACCGATGGATACGAAAGCAGCGTCCAGCTTTAAAGCCAGTTCCCGCGCTTTATTTTCAGCGGCGTCAACAGCGTCGGCCTTTACCACTAACAAGGAACTGACCACCGAATCAGAAGTCAATACGTACTCCGTATTTCCCGGGGGAGGAGTTGTTACTTCAGCACCGGGTTGACTATCTGCCGGGGCTGTACTTTCAGCAGGAATGTCACCGGATGCGGGAGGAAGCGCGTTATTATTGCCGGAGTTGGCATCGGCATCTGCGGCGGAATCAACTGTCGTCGGCACAGTATCTGAAGGCGCCGTATTGAAATTATCAGTCGGATCCGCAACCGTATTTGGATTTGGCCAGTCGGAATCAACTGGTTGCTCCTCGGATATGGGCGGGTTCACCTCAACCATCTGCAAAGACCGTTCCAGAGTAATAAAATAGGGGGATACGGCTAAAACCAGCGTAGCAGCTATCCCCGCCGCCACCTTGAATAAACGGCGCGTCTGATAAAAAGGTTTTTTCGCTTGCCCGGGCTGGATACTGCCCATAACCTGAGCGGCAAAACCCGGTGGAGCCGCGAGCGGCGAGGAGGCTAAATCCCGCACATTAAGGGATATATTCCGCCATGCTTCCAGCTCCAGGCGGCATTCACGGCAATGAGCCAAATGTTCCCGCAGCCTGTCGCCATCGTGCGCGTCTAGCTCTCCGTCTAAATAAGGAGAAAACAAATTTTTAATTTCCCGGCAATCCAACTGCATCACTTTCACTTCCTAAATTATAAGCGCCCTAAACTTTCTATTTCTTTTTTCAGATCGCGGCGGGCGCGGTTGATACGAGACTTTACCGTACCTAAAGAAGAGCCGGTAAGTTCTGCTATTTCCTGATACGAATAACCTTCCAGTTCTCTTAAGACCAAGGCGGTTCTGAACTCAGGCGCGAGAGATAACAAAGCCTTACGCACCAAGCTGCTTAGTTCCTTTTTCTCCAATGCGGCTAAAGGCGTATCCTGCTCTGAAAAAAACTCCCGGTTCAATTCTCCCGTCTGGGTGACAAGAGGTTCGTCAATACTGAACGTAACCACCTGTTTGCTGCGGCTTAAATTAATCCAGGCGTTCACCGCTATACGGTGCAGCCAGGTTCCAAAATCCGCCTGTCCCCGAAAGGAAGAAATACCTTTAAAGGCTTTGACAAACACTTCCTGCGCCAAATCCTGCCCGTCGTCATAGTTTCCGGTCAGATACACGCAGTGAGAATAAACCCGATCCTGATAGAGAAGAACAAGCTGCTCGAAAGCGCTCAAATCCCCTTGGGAAGCTTTACGTACCAGTATACTGGCCGTCGTCAATTGAAAACACTTCCGTTCCGGTAACTTCAGTCACCTTAAATATTTAGACAGCGGACCGTGTGAAAAAGTTCCCGGCCCGCATAAATAATTTATCATAATGCGTATGTTTTGACTTTAGGGAACCTCTAATAACCCCGCCGCACATCTTCGGCGCGCCTTTCACCGTGCTTCTTCGCCGAAAAGCCTAACCATACCGCCAGTCTCCTTAGTTCGTGAGCGGCGAGCGAACATATGTTATCCCCGTAGGGGGTATGGCTGCGTTTTTCGACTGTGGATCGCGGCAAAATTCAGGCCGGATCTGCACACCGTCAGTTATTAAAGGTTCCTTAAAAAAATTCAAGTCAGAAAATATACTTTCATACTCTTAATATATCGGCAAAAATCAAAAAAAAACAAAATTGAGTTTCCATAATCTAAAAAAGGCTTTGCGCTTTTCGCAGGCTCCTTTTTTTTGTTATAATCAAATTACAAATAATGAGGAGGAATGACTGTGAGAAAGATTATGGCTTTAACGGCTGTAATGGTAATGATAGTTTTATGTATGGTCAGCGCTTGCTCGAAACAAGCAGGGAACAGCGAAACGAATGACAATAACACGGTGGGAGAAGTGAACGGGGAGAAAATAACCCAGGCCCAGCTGGATAAATACGTTCAGTTGGATAAAGTTAATTATCAGGAAGCCATGGCGAATAATTCAGGAGACGGGCTATCTGAGATTACGCCGGAAATTGAAAAACGGATGCAGGATGAAATGTTTCAGGAGTTAGTTACTACTCTTTTAATCAATCAGGAAGCGGATAAGCAAAACATCACGGTCAGCAAAGCGGAAACGGAGCAGGCTTATCAGGAACAGATCCAATCGGCGGGAACGGCCGAGTTTGATGAATGGCTGCAAGCGACGGGGTGGGGCGAGGAAGATGTCAAATATATAGTCAGTACTAACTTACTGTACAGTAAACTGATGGAGCCGGTTATTAAACAAGTGAAAATAAGCGATGAAGATGTGAAAGCCTATTATGACCAAAATGTGGCCGGGATAAACGAAATCAGCCATATACTGGTTACCGATGAAAATAAAGCAGCGGAGATTATCAGCCAACTGAACAGTGGCGCTGATTTTGACCAGTTGGCTAAGGAAAACTCTATTGACGGCAGTAAAGATCAGGGCGGCTATGTGGGGCCGGCCAAGACAGGGCAATGGGTTGCGCCCTTTGAAGAAGCCGCTTTAAGCTTAAAAATAGGCGAGTTTACACAAACGCCGGTGCAATCCCAATTCGGATATCATATTATTAAAGCGGATGCTGCCAGGTCATTTGAAGAATCCAGAAACGCCATTTTGATCGAATTGCAAAATATAAAAAGGCAGGAAACCGCTCAGCAATATATGGACAATCTGCGCAGTAACGCGGTAATTGTTGATAACAGAGCGGAATAAACCAAAAAAACCGGCGCTTTGCTTTGCCCGGGCAGTAAAGTAGGCTTAGCCGCGGACAAGGGGATAACCGGCTATGTTAATAAAAGGTTTCATCAAATATAATTTTTAAATACCGGGGAGGATGCAATATGCAACTATGGGTTACAGAATATCAAACGCCTTCAATGGGACTTTCCGTAAAAACTACGGATATGCTCTTATTGGAAAAATCGGAATTTCAGCAGGTGGCGGTGGTGCGGACAGTACAATTTGGAAAGATGCTTTTGCTGGACGGGATTATTCAGACTACGGAAACAGATGAATTTGTATATCATGAAATGATAACCCAAATAGCGCTCAACGCTCACCCTGCTCCTAAAAGGGTTTTGATCATAGGCGGCGGCGACGGCGGTGCTTTGCGGGAAGTGGTGGGGCATCCGGCGGTTGAAGAGGGTATTATGGTGGAAATAGACGCTCTGGTAGTGGAGGCTTCTAAAAGATTTTTACCCCATCATAGCGAAGGTTTTGATAGCCCCAAAGCGCGTTTAATAATTGACGACGGTATTAAATATGTGAAAAATAATCCAAAAGCTTTTGACGTAATTATAGTGGACTCTACAGATCCTATAGGACCGGCTGTAGAACTTTTTTCCGAGAATTTTTACCGCGATGTGGCCAATGCGCTGAATGATGACGGAATATTGGCGGTGCAAAGTGAATCCCCCTTTTTCAACGCCGATATTATAGAAAGTGTTTATAAAAAAATCAGTGCTTCGTTTCCGATAACTAAGCTTTGCCTGGCTAATGTTCCTACTTATCCGGGAGGATTATGGAGTTTTACGGTGGGGTCTAAAAAATATGATCCGGCCGAGATAAACAATCCCCGGCCCAAAATGGAACCGTTCAAATATTACAGCGGGGAAATCCATAAAGCGTCTTTTATTTTACCACCGTTTGTTAAAGATATTATATCTTAGGAGATAAAATGCTCAGTTTGAGAACAGCCGCGTATTTAGAAAAAAAAAATAAATTTCTGGGAGCTTCTTCCGACTGGGAAAACTCTAAACAAGTTATACTGGGAGCGCCCATGGATTATACGGCCAGCTTTCGTCCCGGTTCCCGCTTTGCCCCTTATCGGATACGGGAAGTTTCGGAAGTTTTGGAAGAATACAGCATATCTCTAAACAATTGTTTGGACGATATCGATTATTACGACGCGGGTGATATTATTTTGCCGTTCGGCAATGTAGAGAAAAGTTTAGCTTTGATAGAAGAAGTTGCTCATGATATTTTGTCCGACGGCAAAAAAGTTTTTACTCTGGGAGGGGATCATTTAATTTCTTTGCCGCTGATCAAGGCCTATCATTTCTTTTATAATGACCTGGCGGTTATCCAGATGGACGCTCACGCCGACCTGCGCTTTGACTATATGGGGCAAACCATGTCTCACGCGTGTGTTATGCGCCGGGTGACTGAAATTGTAGGCGACGGCAGTTTATTTCAATTGGGCGTACGGTCAGGTACTGCGGAAGAGATGGCATATGCTGCGGAGCACAGTTTTATTTTCCCGGATCAGCTTTTAGAAGTGGCAGGACAAGTGAAAAAATTAATCGGACGCCGGCCGGTTTATATTACTCTGGATATAGACGTACTGGATCCGGCTTTTGCCCCCGGAACCGGGACTCCGGAAGCCGGAGGCGCGGACTCGCGCCAGTTGCTGCAAATGCTGCACAAATTAGCTGATTTGCATATTGTTGGGTTTGATTTGGTGGAAGTATGCCCGGCGCATGATCACAGCGATATAACTTCCATATTGGGCGCGAAAATATTGCGGGAGGCTTTATTGGCTTACTGAAATCGCTGCTTCAAGACGGGTGGGCTTGGGGGGCATGGGACGGTGGATGAAGCTGCCGCTGGAACCCCCGGGCGCTTTTGAGTATAAAAGCTCATGTGTTTATAATGAAATCTGCTTTACAGGCCCAAGTCGTCGTTTACTACTAAAACGGTTATATCAGAATAAATAGGCTTTTTTTCCAGTATAACGGTAATGTTGCATATTCTTTGGGGTGAGCGGCAGTCGCTGCAAAAGCCGGTTTTAACACAGCTTAGATCGTAGTTTAAACGTTTGGCGTTGGCGGGTGCGGCAATGTTTTTGATGCGTTCAATAGCCTGAGCGGCGTTGGCGACAAGCTTATTGCGTCCGGCTACTACTATCACTTTTTTGGGACCGAATATCATGGCGGCGACCCGATTGCCGGTTCCGTCTATATTGACCAGCTGTCCTTCCAAAGTCAGGGCGTTGGTGCCGGTTATAAAAAGATCGCATACCAGCTGAAGCCGCCGCGTTTCCATATTTTGTTCCGGTGAAAATTCCGGCTGATTATGGATTAACAGTTTTTTATCCATAGCTCTCAGCCGCTCATGTATGCGGAGTTCGTTTACTGACATTGAGCCGCCGAAACCGATGGTAAGAGCGTCAGCGGCGGCTTTTATTATGTATTCCGCCGCGTCGGGCGCAGTAGGACAATACACAGCGTCAAACCCTGATTTACCTAACGCTTTTATCGCGGCCCGGCATTTTTGTTCAGCTAACCAGGAACGCAGTTCTAAACTTGAATTCATGCTGCTGCCTCCTTTAAATAACCATGGCGGATGGAAATACTTTAATGACGTTGCTGTTATTTATACGGACGCAAGTAAATAAAGTGTTAAAAAAACCCATTAATTCTTCCCATACATCTTCATCCTGCTCCGGTTCATCAATAACGATTTCGAACAAAAATAAATTTACCTGTTGCCAGTTCAAAAGCCGGAGCTCATCCAAGCCTTCGCCTAAAAATGACATTTCTTCCAGCGACATGGAAAAAGGGGCTCTGGCTTTGCTTTTAATGTGAGTTTCCAGTTTTTTAATAAAAACTTCCAGTTTTTCTTCTTTTTCTTTGCTGACAGCATATTGAAATAAAATATCATATAAATTTTGCACCAGCACTATCGAGGCCAGAGCTGGCAAAACCAGATGAATTTCTTTTCTGATAAATTTTAAAGAAAAATTCGGTACAGAGATTTTATTTTCCTCCTTCTGCCTTTTCAGGGGCGGTTACTGGCGCTTGTAAATATCAAAATAATTAATAGACATGGCGGAGCGAACTTCTTCCATAGTTTCCTGAGCTACCTTGCGGGCTTTTTTAGTACCTTCGGCTATGATGTCCAATATCAGATCAGGGTTTTTATATTTATTGCGTCTCTCATGCATAGGTTCCAGCAGCAGATTGATTTTTCCGGCCAAATTGTTTTTGCATTGAACGCATCCTATATTACCCTGCTGGCATTCGGCTGTAATTTCCGCCAATTCGCCGGGGTTTAAAATCTTATGGTATGCAAAGACCGTGCAAACCTCAGGGTGGCCGGGGTCGTTTTTTCTGATTCTTGCCGGATCAGTTACGGCGCTTTTAACTTTGCTCAGAACAGCGGCCCGATCATCAGCCAGGTATATGCAATTATTTAAACTTTTGCTCATTTTATTTTTACCGTCCAAACCGACTAAACGTGTTACGGAACTGGTTATAGCCTGAGGCTCCACTAAAACCGGCTTATATAATTCGTTGAACCTGCGGATCAATTTACGGGCCAGTTCAATATGGGGAATCTGATCTTCGCCTACAGGCACCAAATGGGCTTTAAAGATGCTTATGTCAGCGGCTTGGCTAACCGGATAGCCTAAAAAACCGTAAGTCATATCCGTAAAATTGTGCTGAAGCGCTTCCGTCTTGATAGTAGGATTATGGCGCAGCACATTTACGGAAGTATATAAAGCGAAATACGTAGCCAGTTCATGAATTTCCGGCAGCATACTCTGAATAACAATGGTACAGGCTTCCGGATCCAAACCGGCGGACAAATAATCCGCGGCGATGTTTACTACGTTTTCAGCCAGGATTTCTTCGTTCTCCCAATGGGTGGTTAAAGCCTGAACGTCAGCGATCAAAATATAACTGTCATATTCATACTGCAAATTTATCCGGGTTTGCAAGCTGCCTAAATAATGCCCTAAATGCAATTTACCGGTAGGCCTGTCTCCAGTCAGTATTCGTTTCCTTTGTTCATTCATTTTCTATTTTGCCACCTGCCTTGCTCTATAAAATAACACGATAGAAAGCCGAATTCAAGTGAAATATCAGAAAAAGCGCAGTTACCGCTGTTTAACATAAAACAGATGATCTTTCTGAAAATAGCCATACCGGGCGTTTTTCGAATAATTGCAAAAGCCGGTAAAAGAAAATCAGCCGGAAATTTTCCTGCCGGTAGCATAAGCGTTGCCGTACATTTCCGCTATAATTATTCCCAGGTCGTCTTCCACCGAAATACGGTATACTGATATGGAGCCGCCTTTCAGCAAACAAATGGATTTGGCAATTAAACGCTTACCTTTGGCCCCGCGTAAAAAAGTGATGTTGCAGGATTGTCCGACAGTCAATCCTGTGTCTTCTCCGCAGGCCAGAGGCAAATTGCAATGCACGGCGAAAGCCAGTTCAGCTAGAGTGAAAATTGCTCCGCCCTGTACCCCTCCCCCAATATTCAGGTGATTCGGAGTAATCTCCATGCTGCACTGGACGCAATCTTCAGCTGCGGCGTCAATAACAGTGCCGGCGTTGACGGCAAAATGATCTTTGGAAAAATAATTTCTCACCGTTTCTAAATCAATGTTCATTTACATGACTCCTGCCCAAAGGTTTCATTATACATTACTGCTCACAACCATTAATAGACGTTTAGGGCTATTTTGTCAAGGGGGGAAGTCAGCGAACTTGAGAGAAAAATGTAAGAGTCGACTACGCCATTACCTGTACAATCCATCTTCCTTCTGTCAGAATAATGGCAGTAGGGCGAATCGCATGGAGAGAATAGGCCAAATAAATGAGAATTGTATATATTGCGGAACAAAGCTGCCGGAACCGTCGCAGTCATATAAGCGTAAATATTGCGGGGCATCATGCAGAAACAAGCACAAGCTGCGGATAAAGAAGACCGGAGTTGAAGCGAAATTATGGCAGCACGAGCCGGCAGTTTTTGAGCGGGCAATGGAAATGTATTGATCCGGTATCAGCAGTGCAGCGGTGAGCGGTCTCGGCTTCGACAGACCGGGAGAGAGAATCGTTCAAGCCCGAAATACCATATATTGGACAGAACGGGATACCGCTCCACCATGAGATAGATTTTGCTATGAAACTGGAGGGTTTATGATTTATGAACGTAATAGCTTCCGGTAAGAAACCGGCGGCCTGCGCCTACAGGCTGATTGACTCAACTGAATACAGCGTATTGGAAGATTTTCTCTACGGGGCGATTTTCATCCCGGAGGGCGTGGAACCACCGCCCCGTGATGTAATATACAGCCCGACGCTCCGCCATTACATCAAGGGCTTCGGGAAGCAAGGCGACATCTGTTACGTCTGTGTCGATGACAGCAAGATTGTTGGGGCGGCATGGTCGCGTATACTGGACGAGCCGGATAATAAGGGCTATGGCAATGTCGGTGCAGGAGTCCCTGAATTGGCTATGTCCGTTTTGCCCGAATCACGGGGGCGCGGGCTTGGGACGGAATTGTTGAAACGGCTGCATACCGCGCTTGGGGAGCTTGGCTATAAGCGGATTTCCCTGTCCGTCCAAAAGGCAAACGCGGCGCTACGGCTTTACGAGCGTTGCGGATATAAAGTCGTCAAGGAGCAAGAAACCGATTATATAATGGTCAAACGCCTTTGGGAGAGTGAAGATGTACTTTGAATACGGCGATAAGGAAACCGAATACTTGAAGCGCAGAGACAAGCGGTTGGGCGAGGCGATTGATGCAATCGGGCATATTGAGCGCGAGCTCGACGCGACGGCGACGCGGGCGCAAGCGGCGGTGATGCTCACGCGCCTGCTCGGGCAGGAGCAGAACAGAGAGGAACATGGCTTCAGCTATATCGGCAGCGTTAATCTGCCTACTGCGGCAAGTGGCGTAGAATGGAAAGATTTTAAACCGGAATAAGAGGTGTTGCATGTGAGAAAGAGACCGATTATGTTTGCAATTATATTCTTACTTTTGGTTGGACTATCGTTTGGTATTGTGTGCATGATGCCGTATAAGTATCCTTCGGTGCTTGACGGTATCCCACTCGAAAAGGCTCAAAGCATCGCTGATGATGAGGAAGACTGGTTTATTGTTGAAGCAAGCGATGGCGCAACAGGAGCGGAGTTCTTAATAGCATACGGGGAGAACAAAGGCGTTGATGTCGAACTTATCAGCAACAGCCCCGCATCGCACCTTAGCAATATATTCTTCCTGTCGCAAAAGAACCTCTTACTTGTAAAGGGTAATGAGTTAAATATCTACAATAGAGGCGTTGAATTTAGCGAAGCCATCCCAAATGTCTATACAATTGATGTCAATGAATGGGCTATAATCACACCTATAAAGCGCGATTACCAATACCGAACACGAAATCAGAAATCGCGATGGATTTATCCAAGAAACTGCATCGATGAGTTCGATATAGAAAACGGGGACTATATTCCAATTAGCTATACAGTTAATGAAAGTAAGGGGAGACTGTTGGAAATGGAAGCATTATCATCCAATGAAATCGCAACTGTTGATTCAGCCGTCAAATTTTACTCTGATGACACTTGGGATAAACTTCTAACATATAATATATTTGAACAACGTGTGTCGATTGACGATGCCAATGTCCCTCCAACTTGAAGCAGACAATGAAAAGGTAGCAGGTTATAATAGCAATCTTTACTGCTTCCGTGCCAATAAGATTGACTATATCATTGTGAGAGCGTACATTGATTCAGCTTCCGTAATTATCGTGAAAGGGAGTGCTGCTTTGAAAAAAATTATTTGTTCGCAGTAGTTTGCTTGGCTATGACGTTAGGGGTATTTGCAATGAAGTTATTCAATTCAGAAACGATTTTGTCAAAAAGGTTACCAGAAGTAAGTGTAGTAGAAATTATATTTTTATCTGACAGCGAAGAAAAACACAGGATTCGTATTACTGATTCGGAATCGATCAATGAATTATTTGCTCCGATGTTAAATCAAGCAGCTAAAACCATAAAACATCCTAATCATAATGACAGTATACAACTTGATTTTGATGCGGAGTTGATCGTCCATTACAATGACACTCATAATGACCATATACATATTACAAAATGGACTGCGTATCGATTTCTTGAATCAAAAGGTCGTAGCGGTGACCCGGGTTATGTTTCCGTGGATATAGACGGAAAATTGTATCTTCAACAATTGAAAAAACATAAAAATGCGTTCTGAGCAAGCTTAAACGAGGATTGTTTAACAAAATTTAGTTTACGTGCTTGATAGCGACACTTATTTGTGCTTGAAAGAACGGTCGGCACATATTAAAATGCGGTCGGCATTATCCGGGTCCACTCACCTCCCCGTGTTGTGTAGTGTAACCCTGTCACCGCAAATATTTTATCAAATTTGGGGCGGAAGCATAAGCGCTTTCATGCCGTTTTGTGCCTTTCGCAGAAAGGAATGATTATTAGAATGAAACAAATATTTGGTGTATGTGTCTCGCTTATATTGATTGCGTTACTTGTCGTGTCGTGTTCATCAAAATCGGGTGACACTGTTTTATCTGAAGATTTGCTAAGTGAAGGCAAACCTTTAACATCACCCTCAGGTTCTTTTGTCGTCAAGATATTCGAACTTGATGGTGTTGATGCATCAAGCTATATGATAAAAATTACATCGACAGATGGTGTGTACGTATATGAACCAGAAGTGGTTTTTAGGAAAAGAGATGTAAACCTGATATTATGGGCAGATGATAAAACTGACACACTTTGGGCGTATAACAGCGATCTGGGTACTTATATTTTTGTGTGCGTAGATGGAAAGTGGACTGAAACAACCTATGTCGAAAACCAAAATATGATTGTACCTCAAAAACTGAAAGATTTACGACCCAGAATATTTAAGTAACATTCTCTACTACACACAAGTCTTCATTACAGTTTATAATGGAGATAGAATACGATGAGTTCTACTATCCTCAATGACGGGAGATTTTGACGTGGAAAACCAAAAAACCGAATTGTTTGAAGTATCGCCAGGCGAAGTCAGCGTCACGTTTTTTATTGACAATGCCTTGGCTGTGAAAGACACCGTAAACGACACTCAAAGCCGGATTTTGAATTTGCTTGCGATAGATCCGCGAATGACAGCAAAAGCGATTTCCGCTAAATTAGGAATTAACGAACGGAACGCGACAAATTGACGTTCTTGTACGAAAAAGAGAGGCTCGTAGCGATTATGAAGAACAAGAAATCCACTCGCACCGCGATTATCGTGTCCGCTGTGCTGATTGTAGGCGCGGTGCTTGCCGCGTGTACGCTTGGCGCGGGGAGCAAAGACGGCGGCTTAACGCTTCACGAGTCGCCGCAGCAGTATATTTTGCAAGAAGAAAAGTCGCTTGAAATAGCTAGTGTTAATCCGCAGAAGTAAAAATAACTATTGCAAAGCACAGTAAAGTGTGGTATGATGTCCCCGACAGCAGAAGATGGGGGCGATCATATGGGACGGAGGGCAAAGGTAATACAGTGCGACAGCCAGACAAGAGGAGAATTAGAACGGATATCAAGGAGCTTGAGCGCGGAAGCCAGACTGGTTCGCCGGGCGAGGATGGTGCTTGGGTGCCTGGACGGGAAACGTATCGTTGATATCGCAAGCGAACTCAGCGTGCAGGAAGACGTGATCATCAAGTGGAGGGACCGCTTTACATCTCTGGGGATTGCCGGACTGCATGATGCTGCGAGATCGGGCAAGCCGGTCACTTACGGGGACGAATGGAAAGCGGGGGTGTTAAAAAAGCTGGAAGAGGAACCGCCGAACAACCTGGCGAGATGGGACGGGCCGACACTGGCCGCTGCGCTAGGGACGTCGGAAGACGCAGTGCAACGTTTTTTGCAGAAAGAAGGGATACAGCTCGCCCGGATGCGCACATGGTGCATCAGCACCGATCCGGAGTTTTCCGCCAAAGCAGCGGACGTAGTCGGCCTGTACCTCAACCCGCCGGAGAACGCACTCGTGCTATGTATCGACGAGAAGCCGAGTATTCAAGCGTTGTCCAGAAGGACGGGATATGTCAGGACATCCAACGGGAAAATCGTAAGGGCTGTAAAGAGTACCTACAAGCGCAACGGCACGCAAAATCTTTTTGCGGCGCTTGAAGTCGCGACCGGCATTATTCATGGTAAAACCACAAAAGCAAAAAAGCGCGTTGATTTTCTTTCTTTCATGGACGATTTGCTAAAAGAACTGCCGTCGGAGAAAGGTACGCAATACCATGTCATCCTTGACAACTACTGCATACACAAACGGTGCAACGAGTGGCTTGCCGCCAACTCAAACGTTACTTTCCATTTTACGCCGACATCGGCGAGCTGGTTGAACATGGTAGAAGTTTGGTTCAATATTCTCACTAGAAAAGTCCTGCGTGGCGCGAGTTTTGACACCACAAGCGCGCTGTCAGATGCAATTCTTGGCTACATTAAGGCGTACAACGAAACAGCCGAGCCGTTCGTTTGGAAAAAGCGGGATGTAAGTGGATCTCAGATAAAAGATAATTTGTCGAATTTACGCGGATAAACACTAG
>JAISWS010000155.1 GCA_031270725.1 Syntrophomonadaceae bacterium
GAAGTATAGCTGACAGTACGGTGGTTAACAATGACAACTCCGAATACTGGACGTCCAGCGGGAAAGATACCACGGATAAAATATTCCTGCTGAGCCTGAGCGAGGCCGGGAGATACTTCAGCTCCGACCGAGAGAGGATAGCCAGGTACGATGGAGAGGCTGTTGATTGGTGGCTGCGTTCGCCTGGCATCAATGATGACCACGCGGCGATCGTCTATAATGTCGGCTACTTTAACTCTCTTGGCTTCAGTGTAGACGACCGTGATGTCGCTGTCCGGCCCGCTTTATGGGTAAATCTGTAATCCTGAAATCTTTTAACCGGCTTCGCCCGCGGCTACATCGTCCGCAATTTCAAGCTGACGGTCAAGTAGAACTTAGAACTTAGAGTTTAGAGCTTAGAATTGAGAGCTTAGAGCTTAGAGTTTAGAGCTTAGAATTGAGAGCTTAGAGCTTAGAGATTAGAGCTTAGAGAATGAAAGAGGAGGAATACATAGTATGAAAAGGAAATTGACGGTGTTGATAATGTTGGTGGTGAGCGCCGGCCTGCTGCTCACGGCGTGCGGGGGCGGTACGTCAGCCGGCGGCGGGGGTGGAAACCAGAGCGGGGTAAACGCGAACGCGGGCGGAAGCGGCGACCGGTCCGGCGCTTCGGCGCCGCCGGCCAACACCGCGCCGCGCCCGGACTACATCACCATCCAAGGCGTACAGTACAGCACGGATCTGACCGAGCTCAACTTGAGGAATGCTGGACTGACCGCCGCCGACATAGAGCCGCTGCGCTACATGACCAATTTGGAAACGTTGGATTTGAGTGAGAACAACATCAGCGACCTCAGCGTACTGGCGGGGCTGAGCAATCTGGGAAGGTTGGATTTGAGAAACAACAAGATAAGTGACCTCAGGGCGCTGGCGGGGCTGAGTAATCTGACAGAATTACATTTGGATGGCAACAACATCAGCGACTGGTTGCCGGTGGCGCACGTCAAATATGTTGATGGCCGCCCGGATGCGAATCGCCCGTCCGCGAGCACTCCCGCTCCGGCGCCGCCCACGACAATTTCCTCAAACGTATTCACGGACAGTTTCACCGGGCCGCTGAGCGCGAACTGGACCACCAGCGGCAGCGTACAGTCGCTCGGTGAGCGCGGATTGCTGCTGAGGGGCTCGGGAGAGTTTATTAAAAACCTTGTGGTTTCAAGTGATATTCTGCCGGAAGATTGCTGGGATTATACAGTCGAATTTGAGCTCAATGTTCCCGGTGATATGAAATCGTCGTGGGTATTTGTCCTGCTGTCTGAACGACTTAATATCGCCGAAAACAAATATGTAGCAAAAGATTACATCGCTCTCGACAATGTTAAATCTTACATTTGGGATGTCGATGTTAACGAAAACACTAGTTCTGACACGGTTTATAAGTACGATACATACCACAAAATAAGAGTCGATGTAACCGGAAAAAAAGCTGATCTTTTTATGGATGGCGTTTATCTGACATCCAGGGCGCTGGGCGGAGACAGATCTACGCTTGCGTTCAAAACGGATGAAAGTAGCAGCTTTGGCTATATCATCCGAAATTTCGAGTTGACGGTTAAGTAGAGTTTAGAATTTAGAGCTTAGAGTTTAGAGCTTATAGCTTAGAACTTAGAGTTTAGAACTTAGAGCAGAGCTTAGAACTTAGAGATTAGAGCTTAGAGAATGAGAGAGGAGGAATACATAGTATGAAAAGGAAGTTGACGGTGTTGATAATATTGGCGGTGAGCGCCGGCCTGCCGCTCACGGCGTGCGGGGGCGCTTCGGCGCCGCCGGCCACGAGCAATCCATAAAAATATGGTGGTTAAGCACTGTTTTGCGGATAAATGCGGCTTTTGCGCGGGGAAACCGGATACCCCCGCGCAATGGCGGTTTTTTATTCGTCTCCGCCAATACAGGCGGGAACCGGACATTATGAATAAACGGTTACCTGACCGAGCTGACGGTATAAACCTTTATATCCGCCTTGCCGTCGCCGATTTCTTTCAGAATAGTACCGAAAACCGCAAAATGGGGCGCTTTCGTGTGAGCCTTTAAAGCCTCGTCGGATTCCCATTCTTCCACGAAAATGAAACGGGTTTCATCATCGGTTTCGTTAAACAGATTGTAGCTGATATTACCTTCTTCCTTTCTGGTATTTTCCAGTAAATCTTTCGTTTGTCCGATAAATTCCTTTTGTTTGCCTTCCTTGACTTTTAATTTAGCCGTTACCAATAACATGGCGTACCTCCTTTTTTTGATTAGATGATAGAGGCGGCAGCGATTTTTTTATAATGGAAGCCTCTGATATTATTTTACCATATGACATAAATATGGCATAAAATAAGGGCGGCTAAATAAATTTTGCGCAACAAGCCAGGTCATGAATTAACTGCCGTGTAAAGATTATAGCCTCCGCTGATATTTTTCACATTATATCCGAGTTGTGTGAGAATACGGGCGGCGATATAACTTCTCAGCCCCACTCCGCAATATATTAATATAGTTTGCTCTTCAGGGAGCTCCTGATGCCGCGCTCTTATTTCATCAAGCGGCAGATTGTAAGCCCTCGGAACAGCTCCCAGGGAATATTCCTGGACGGTTCTGACATCCAGAAGAAAAGCGTTATGGTTTCTGAGCTGGTCGGGAACCTGATGCCAATGGATAACGTCTGTCAGCCCCAGTACGATGTTGCCTGCCGCGTAAGCCGCCATATTGACCGGATCCTTGGCGGATGAGTAAGGCGGGGCGTAGGCCAGTTCCAGTTCCTGGAGGTCAAATACTGTCATTTCCGCCCGTAAGGCGGTGGCTAAAACGTCTATGCGTTTATCGACGCCGCCGGCGCCTACGATCTGGGCTCCAAGAAGAAGGCCGTTTTGCGGGTTAAAGAGCAATTTTACAGCCATTTGAGCGGCGCCGGGATAATATGCGGCATGAGAAAAAGGGTAAATATGAACCGCCTGATAAGGAATGGAGTTTTTTTTGAGAGCTTTTTCGTTCAGTCCCGTAGCCGCTGCCGTCCGGTTAATCAGCTTTATGATGGAAGTCCCCTGCGCTCCCTTGTAAAGAACCTTGTTCCCGCATATATTGTTAGCGGCTACCCAGCCCTGACGGTTGGCGGGGCCGGCTAAGGGTACGAGGGTTTCCGAGCCGGTTATAATGCTGCGCACCTGTACAGCGTCGCCGGCGGCGTAAATATGAGGATCGGAGGTGCGCAAATATCCATCGACTTTTATGCCGCCGTCAGCGCCCACGGCAAGGCCGGCTTGTTCGGCTAACGCGCTGTCAGGACGGATACCGGCGGCCAGAATGACCATATCAACGTCCAAAGTGTTACCGCTTTCCAGTTTCAGGCCGGTAACTTTCTGATTTCCCAGGACGGCGGCGATTTTTTCCGATAAATGCAGATTTATATTATTATTTCTTAATTCCCGATGCAAATAAGAAGCCATTTCCGGGTCTAAAAAGGGTAATATTTGATTAGAAGATTCTATAATGTGAATTTCCAGGCTGAGGTTACGCAGCATTTCTGTCATTTCCAAACCGACCATTCCGCCGCCGATAATAGCCGCGCGGCGCAGGGAATGGGTTTGAACATAGCTTTTGAGCAAATCACTGTCCGGAATGTTCCGCACCTGAAAAACCGCCTGCTTATTAATGCCTGGTATTTCAGGAACGACTGCCTGAGCGCCGGTACAAATAATCAGGTAATCGTAATTTTCCGTATAGACGCGGCCGGTGCTTATTTCTCTGATATTCACGGTCCGGCCGGCGGCGTCTATAGAAATGGCTTCGTTACAGGTGCGGATGTCTAGGGAAAAGCGTTTACCCATAGCGGCCGGAGTTTGCATTAAAAGATGACGGCGTTCTTTTATAACGCCGCCCACATAGTAAGGCAGGCCGCAGCTGGCAAAAGAGATATATTCCCCTTTTTCCAGGATTATAATTTCCGCTTCTTCGTCCATGCGCCGCAATCTGGCGGCGGCACTGGCTCCCGCGGCGACACCGCCTATAATGATGATTTTTCTTTTCATAATAAATAGATAAAAGCGTAAAGCCGGCTTTTAATCTGTCCGTCACTTCCTGTCAGTTTAAAATGATGCCGATGTATTCAGCGGAAAAGCCAGTTCCGCCATACAAATATTAAATTCTATTTTAATGATAACATAATAAACTGTATAATTCTTTGCCGGAAAATATTAACAGGCGCCAGAAAAAATTAAAAAAATTTTGTCAGTTCTTTGACGTTACAGAAAATTTTGTTTATTATGTGATTAATGACAGGCGATGGGAAAATAAAAAAAGGCGGAGTTAAATTTATCATTAGGAGTATGAGGTTTGGAAAAAATCAGGCTTTCCAGGTTTCTGGCCTCTGCCGGCGTCGCTTCCAGGCGTAAGGCGGAAGAATACATCAGTAAAGGCAGGGTCACGGTAAACGGACGGTTAATAACCGTTCAGGGGCATTTGATCGACCCTTCGAACGACTTTATCCTTTGCGACGGGCGACCGGCGCAAAGTGAAAAAAGAGTTTATATCCTGTTGAATAAACCTCCTGGTTACTTATCAGCGGCCAGCGATAATTCCGGCCGGCCGGTTGTAGTAGATTTAATAAAAAATAAAAGCGCCAGAATATATCCGGTCGGACGTTTGGATTTAAATACCGAAGGGTTATTAATTTTGACTAACGACGGGGATTTTGCCAATAGAATTATTCACCCCCGCTATGGAATAACCAGGAAATACGAGGCTTTAGCGGCTGGAGTGATAACGGAAAATACTGTCAGAAAAATGGGAAAAGGACTGTTTCTGGAGGATGGATTTTCCGGTCCGGCTAAAATTAAAATTTTGGCTTATAATAACAGTGGCGCTACCAAATTGACTGTGGAAATAACTTCCGGGAAAAAAAGAATAGTAAGGCGCCTTTTAAAGGCCGCGGGACACCCGGTTTTGAAATTAAAAAGAACCGCTTTAGCTTTTCTGACGCTCGGCGGGTTAAAGCGGGGAGAATACCGGAACCTTACTCCGGCTGAAGTGGAAAAATTTTATTTCCTGGCGTAACCGGCGTTAAAATGAGCTTTACAGATAGTTAATATATTACCAGGATGATTTTTGGCGTCAAGTCAGCACAAAGAAAAAACGATACTATATTTAATTAATGGTAATATCTTTTTTTCCTGAAATGTTACTTGATTTTTCAATTAAGCCGGTTGGCGGGGAAAGAGCGTGGAGGGGAAAAAGTGAGCAAACTCAAAATTAAAGTACGTTTTGATTATGAGGGGAAAAGTAAGCGCAAGAAGCTGATAAATGTTAATAACAGTTTAGAGAAAGCGGAGGAACTGAGACAGCAAAAAGCCGCGTTTATGCGTAACATCCCTATCCAGGGCATTGAGATACTCGAAATAGATATGAGCCAGGAAGCGTATACTATCCGTGATGAAATTGAAGGGCAAAATGTAAGCTATGCGCCGATGTTTGTAACTGTAATGGCCGATTCCGTGGACGCGGTCATAAAATTTCCCATGGATGAGGCGTTCCGTACCATTGAAATAATAGAACCGGAGTTGCTGTCCGTGTCCCGTACGGAGCTGGAAAGGGTTTTCTGCCGGATAAATACGGAATTATTGAATTACCGGCAGCAATTGGAACGAAAAAGAGATTGGAAGTAGGAAGGGGTACTAAAAGATGCCAAAACTGACTTTACCTGAAGTAATTGAAAAAGTAAATGAAATTCCGGCTCTCCCCAATGTTGTGGTTAGAGTGATGCAGTTGACCGAAGACCCCGAATCTACTGTTAAAGATATACATAATGTATTAAGCCAGGATCAGGCCATGACAGCCAGGGTATTGAGGTTAGCTAATTCTGCTTTTTACGGGTTTGCCCGCCGCATAGGAAGCGTGACCGAAGCGGTCATATTACTGGGCTTCAAAACCATCAGGAGCATTGTGCTTGCCGCGGCTGTAAGCGATATTATGAACCATTCTATGAAGGGGTATTCTCTGGAAAAAGGGGACTTATGGCTCCACTCTCAAGCCGTGGCTATGGCTGCCCGCACCATATCGCGCAGGGTCAAATACGATAACCCGGATTTGGCGTTTACAGCCGGCTTACTTCATGACATTGGCAAAATAGCTCTGGACCAGTCTATGCAGGAGGTTTACCAGGAAGTTATAGATACGGTGGCTTCTGAAAATATAACCTTTTCAGAAGCTGAAGACATGGTGCTGGGGTTCAATCATTCCGTTGTAGGCGGAAAGATTGCCGCTAAATGGAAACTGCCCGACAATCTGGTGGAGGCTATCGAATTTCATCACAGCCCTGAAAATGCGGAAATTGATTCCGTTCTGGTGGCGATTGTGCATATTTCCGACGCGGTTTGCGTCTCTATGGGAATAGGTCTGGGCATTGACGGGCTGCTCTATAAAATATATCCGGAGGCTTTAGAAAGATTAAACCTGGACGATTTAAAAATAGAGGAAATAATGGCGGAACTGTCTGATTTATTTGCTGATTTATGAACCAGCGTCCGGCCTGAGCCGGAGAGTTGGCCTTTTGGCTGATGTTAACGTCAGATATGAGTTAAAAAAACCGATAGCAAATAGGGTGATAAATAGGCTTCAATCACGGAACCCAGAAAGAAAAAAATCAAAAAAGCCAGCATCAGCATGGTATAGCTGATCAATCCTTGGCGTTTGACAGAGTTATTAAAATAAATCCCTTTCACGATATTCATGGTAAAATTGATAGCGATAACCGACCATATTAGTAAAAAAGGTATGTAAATTAAGTTTTGCGGGACGATACTCAGCATTCCGACCGCTAAACCGCCGCCTGCTTTCTCATGTATAAGGAACTTCAAAGTGAATCCCAGCGATACTCCGCGGAAGAAAACCGCCGCCAGTATTAACGGCAACCCTATTACCGTCAAACCGATAAACCATATGGCCAAAACGATTTTGCCCTGATTGAGCATAGCGTCTGTAAGGACGTCCTGTCCGCCGGCGCGGCTCTGGACTTCCAGCCGCAAAAAATTGTCAAGCAAACCGAGTAAATAATTTTTGGTGGCCGCTGACAAGTTTGCCGCTTCATAATTGCCCGCCAGAAACCCTATCGCGAAAATGGTACTTATGAGCAGATATTGCCAGCGGTTTTCCCGGAAATGACGTAAAATAAAGTTTTTTATCTGCATGGCGCGGCTCCTTTATGTAAAGATGAGCTCAATGTTTCCATCGGCGTCTTAATGAGTTCAGTCATATAATTATATTTATAGTTAAAAATTTTTATACTATTCTCTGATACCTTGCGAGGCAACCTCACGCGGGGGACAAGGCAAGCCATAACCCCGCGGGTCACCACCCTTCATCTATGGGTACGGGCGGGCGGCAGGCAAGCGCTGGTTTAACTGCGGATTAGTATTGCGGGAACCGCTAATAACCCCCGCCGCAGCAGGATTTTGCCGTTATGAAGTCCGACGACGACAAACGGCTGGTGTTCTCTTTTGCATACTTAGACGTATTCAACTGGCCTTGTTAAGCAAAAAAGCAGGCAGACGATAATTATTTTACTTGAGGGTTTTACCAAAACAGTCTTTTTATCTGGTGAAAATTCAAGCCAATCGAATATGGCCTACACTTTTC
>JAISWS010000145.1 GCA_031270725.1 Syntrophomonadaceae bacterium
ATAACATGAGATGAAATCACGGGCTTATACAGCCCCTTTCTAAATTCATCAAAAAGTTTTCGGGTATGCTCTTTGAATTCATCATCAAAATAGCCTCCAACAACAGAATTTTCAACATAAATCCTTAATAATTTCATTCCCATAATACCCGGCTCCTTTGTTTTAATATATACGGCTTTTATTGAAATATCAAGTGCGTTTTATGTATGATTTTTTATACATTGTTTTGCGCAAATGGCACATAATTCCTATATAGACGCAAGCCTTCTACATGAAAATACGCAATCGGAAATCCGATGAAATCAACGGTCTCAACCTACTTTCTATATTTTTGGCGCAATTTGTTTCACCCGTTTTCTATATGAAAAGCGCAATTCCAAGCCATGCCGTCCCGCCATTACCCGGATTTACCGCCGTCGTTTGAAGCGGCAAGCGCATTATATCATCACCGCCGGAGTTTCATTAAAATTTATTACAAAGACGCCGGGGTTTGTTCCGGAGTTAAAGGTTCAATATAAATCAATTCAACGCTGCCGCCCTTTATAAGCTGAACCTGGGCTTGCGCCTGGTTTTTAGCGTCACTGTACCTGGCTACAATCGCGGCCGAAAAATCTATAATTTGGCAATCGAAATCCCCTGAAAAATCGGAACGCGGGTTTTGAACGCGCAAAATAGCGCTGGGGCCGGGATGATCAGCTACTTTAATAAGCAAATCATCGGAGCGGGCCAAATTTTCTATAGCCAGGTTCTCCGCGTGATTTCTTCCTACTATTAATAATGTGTTGGGGTCTAACGCAAAATGCCGCCCAAGTTTTAATATTTCGACAGCTGGCAGATCCAAGCTGTCGTTCAAATCCAGTACCCTTTGCAAACGCCTGGAGAAGTTAGCGTCGGTCAGCCTGCAACCTCCGGCCGGCGTAGGATAATCTGTTATTCCCCATTTTCTAGCCAGTTCAAACTGCCTGGCGCGTGAGCGCCCGCTGAGATCCAATAATTGGCCGCGATCAACCCAGCCGTTTATTTCAGGGATAGTAGGTTCCAGCAGCAAAGCCGATAAGGGCCGCACTATATAACCTGCGTAACCGGACAGGTTCTCAACTATTTTCAAAGAATTTTTGTTCTGACTCATAGGGCGTTCGCCCAGTACTTCTCCGGTACTTAAAAAAGAGGCCCCTACTTTTTCCATGTAATCGCCGGCTTTTTTTAACATGAAGCCATGGCAGTCGATGCAAGGATTTAAATTTTTGCCATATCCGTATTGAGGTTTTTTTAAAATCTCCGTATAATACTCTTCGCCGATGTCTATAATATGCAATGGAATCCCTATTTGCGCGAATCTTTTACATGCACTTTCGTCAACTCCAAAAAAAGGTGTTTTGAAATTTACGGCAATAACATCGATGCCTTGCCTGCTTAAAAGGTTGGCTGCCAGTAACGAATCCAACCCTCCGGAATATAAAGTAATAGCCTTTGTCATAAACACGTACCTCCCGTTTGTAGAAAATTATCTTCATTGAATACTCTAATGCCGCGGGACTTTAATAAAGCGGCAGTAACTCCGGTACCGGATATTAAACGCGATTTGAAGCTGCCGTCATATATGCGTCCGGTTCCGCATGAAGGGCTGAGGTTTTTTAATAAAGCCGTGCTGATACGGTGTTTTTCGGCCAGTTCCAGACTGCGTTCAGCGCCCAGCAAAAAATTCCCGGTTACATTCTGGCCTTCTTTGTCAATGACTTCAGCTTTGCCCGCAATGACGTCCGCGCCCTGTCCGCCGGTTATCTCGCACGGGCGGCGGGGGACAGGCAAACCGCCTAACTTTTCAGGACAAAATGGCATTACCGGTATTTTTTCCAGTGTTTTTAATAAACGCGGGCACCAATTATTAGCGCCGTTGTATTTACAATTTACCCCTAATAAACAAGCGCTGACCAATATGATATTATCAACTCCCGACTGTCAAGGCAACAAACCTGATTTCTTTAATGATAACAAAATAATGTTTTTATTCATATTCTATAACAAAATATATTCAGAACAGCTTGTGGAGAAAAACATGTGTACAATCGGCGAATTTTTAATATCCGCTAAATACATGGAAAGCCTCGGCATTCCAAAATTATCAGGCGTCAATATCAGAGTAGGGCATAAAATAGTTTTTACAGAATTCAAAACTGTAAAAAACGCAGCGTTTAAATTTAAATATTTATTATCTCCTTCACTGTCTGAAGCCTTGGGCTTAAATAAGAAAAGAAAAATGTTAATGCGTTATGACAAAGAAGCAAATTATATTCACCTGGGGCCAACCATAGGAATAATATCCACCTTATTACCTTTTAAAGAAGGAGAAAAACCCACCAGCGTAAATTCCGAACTGATTTACCTGGGGCGCCTGGCCGCGGCTTTACCAGGACAGATATATTTATTTATGCCTTTGGATATCGATTGGGAATATGAAATAGTAAAAGGCTATACTTTTGCGGGAGGAAGCGATAAATGGGCGGTAAGTTATTATCCGCTGCCGGATGTGATATATGACCGCATAACCTCCCGTGCGGCGGAAAACCGGCAGAACATAAAACAAATTAAAGAGCGGCTGTATAAACTTCCGTATTTGAAATATTTCAATCCGGCTTTTTTAGATAAATGGGATGTCCATCAGAGACTGTGCCGCAACGGAAAAATACTGCCTTATTTACCTGAAACCCTGGAATTGAATGAATACAATCTGGATTATATGCTCAAAAAACACCAAATTTTATATATAAAGCCCAATAACGGCAGTCAGGGACGGGGGATTATAAGAGCCAAGCTGGAACCTGAAGGCGCTATTAAATATTCGGCCGGAAAGAGCGGTGGGATAAATAACCGGGCTGGAAACGCGGCGGAGTTCATGAAGAAAACGGAAAAACAACGCGCTTCGAAAGGGTATATTATTCAGCAGGGTTTGAATTTACTCAGATATAATAAAAATTTTTTTGATTTAAGAATTATATTCCAGAAAAACGGGCGCGGAATTTGGCAGATCAGTAAGCGTTTTGTGCGTCTGGCTCCTAAAGGCAGCGCGATAACCAATCTGAGTAACGGAGGGACGGTGGAAATAAGCAAAAAGGTTTTAAGCAAAGTACTGGTGAATTTAGACAGTGTTGAGAATAAAAATAAACAAATTGACAAGCTGTGCCTGATGGTGGCTGAAACATTAGAAAAAAACAGCAACCATGTTTTTGGGGAGCTGGGTTTAGATATCGGCCTTGATAAAAACGGCTGGCCCTGGCTGATAGAAGTAAATTCAAAACCTCGCAAAACTACTATTTCCGATTATTCGCAGGCTATTATGGAAAAAAGCTTTCGCAGGCCGCTGGAATACGCTACTTTTTTAGCTGGCTTCCATTATTATAAATAATTATAACTACCGTAAACGATATTATAAAATAAAAAACGGCAGTGTTTTATGAATGAAGTAATACAGGCAGGAACGTTCAGCCTACAGGTTAATAATACTTTAAATTCCGGGCGGCCTTAGCATATGATGTACATTAACTTTGTGGATTTTATAATTTATTCTTTATTCTACGCTCTGTTCAAAATACGGACGTACCCGCTCAAATTCACCATTTTAGCGGGAAATATCCGCCGCTAAGTCGAAACGGCGCACATCCCGCAAAAAATCAACGTCCACTTTCCGTGCGGTGTCCCCGTCAGGGCATATGATCAGCGAGAACGAGCGGATTTTCACAGCGTAGCAGGTTTCGCCTAATATCGGGACGCTCGTTTCATGTTCATAAATCCTGATGTGCGGCATGACCTTCGCCAACAGTACCCGTTGCCCGTCGCGCACTGCGAAAAGCTCTCCGCGCTCCGCTTCAATGGCCTTTATCAGTGTTTGCATCTTCTTTTCTCTTCCTTTCTCAGCAAAAAAACCGCCTTTCGGCGGTCTTATCAGTTACCAACTGAATATTCGGCGTTTCATGCTATTGATTTTCTTGTCCAAGATGTTCACGCCAAAACTTCGCTTGACTTGCTTTGAAAACTCGATGTTGGATATAGGCTTGATGTCGTTCATCGTGCAATGCTCATGGTATGCCCTGTAAACCTCGTTTGTCGCTTTATTCACCACACTCCCGTATTCTTTCAGGAAATCAGCAACGCCGCCGTCAATAGGGCGTGGTTCAAGATGATTTTTACCTTGAACCACATCGCCGCAATATTCCATTTCCCAACGCCTGTAACACATACGGTAAATTGTGCTTTGATGTTCTTGCTATGATATTGGCCATTTTTATGCGTTACCCAACGGCTGAAAGTTTTCGCTTCCGGCTTGTCCGAACGGAGGATCACTTTATAAAGCTCCGGCTCATTGACAATATTGACGCGTGCGCCGCTTTTTAACCCTATGTCAAACATAGCCTTTTCATCAAACAGCGGGTTCGGATATTTGTTACTAACTACATGGCAATCGGCTGTTCCACTTCGACCATCAGGGCGGCAATGTCGGAAATAAATATGGTTTCGGTTTCATAATCTCCGTCCGAAATCTCTATATCCGCGATATAAGCCTTTTGAGGTTCTAAAACCTCAACGATGACGGCAAACTTACCATCCTTCATTTTTACCTTGTCATACTGCTTTATCATGAAGTCCACCCCTTTCTTCTCTTAATATACGCGCTTATCAGCCGCATTTGACCAGTTTTGTTATCGTCCAACCATGCGGTCATCACATTGGCGGTCTTGCCGTTCGCGCCCGTCAGTTCCATCAGAACCGCATATGTCGCGCCATAACCTTTATCGCCTTTATTTTCGGCGGGAAAGTTCTTCAAGTTCTGCCTTATATTTGTCGTCAGTAAATCGACGTTATCCTTAGTATACCCCAAAATGTCACTAAAAGCAACAGATTTCCCACGGCTTCTTATCGGGTCTAACGCATAATTTATAAATTTTTCAATGGGAATAACAGCTTCATCCGCTTTCGGCAACACATTCAATAGTTTTTCTCCGCCGGTTTTTACTCTTAATCCAATTATATCAGATTTTTCACCGTCCACAAAGCTTTTCTTCCACTCCTTATACTTCATATCCGATGGCACATAGTAGGTTTTGCCGTCAGCCCCCCCTCGCTATCCGTTCACCCTTGCTATCGGCGAAATAGGGGCAAACCGCCGACCTGCACCACGGATGAAAGGGCGGGGCGGTCACGCCCGCTTCAAATTGCGGCATTGGGAAATGTTGCCCGTCCATGTCCTGGCAGATTGCGGAAGTACGCAAATCCAGCGTTGCGACTACTTCATACTCTTCCACGCCAAGCGTTTCAAACGCCTTCCGCTGCGCTTCCGTAGCGAAATACGCGCTTTCGGTCATTACCAACCGCCCCGCGTTTGATTTCGATGTATTGAATTTCTTCGCAATCGCCTTTATCGCGTCATCCGGGGCTTTAGCGACGTAAGCGTTTACACTAAAAAAAATATTTTGAACCGAATTTTCAGCCCGGATTCTGTCCATACGGCGTCAATCGTCCAAGCAAACTCAAACCATATTGCGATACAATAGATTCAATGATAGCCGGACGCAAGACATTCCGCGAAATATCGGAAAAAAATCAGGGGGCTTGGCTATTACGGTTCAGAATCGACGATCAGAATGTATGCCACCCGTGAACGCCGCCTTAATCAGTCTTTGTATGATGAGACGAAAAAAACGCAGAAATCATTGAAAGAAAATATATTCTGAAACTGTTATACAAACCCCATTGCCATGCGCCAAGCATACAGTTTTTCAGCGCAGGCGGTACTATAAACACCCATAAATCACATTGCGCAGGCGCGGATGACAATACAAATCCATATTTTGACTGTTTGGCAGCAACTGATGCATATATTGGATAGATAATTTCTCTTTTGTATCATAACATCCCCAGGTTCCGGCCAAACCGGACCAGCCGAATTCATTGCCCGAACTAGCGCCCGCGGTGACTTTATCGATAATTGTGCGTACGCCCAGCCCGTAACCGTATCCTAATAAGTGCGGCCAACGGTAGCGTGTGTTACGGAATCCTTCCAGCTGACGGGGCGTCAGATGGTTCTGGCGCATAAGGTCAATAGTATGGGAGCCCAGGATACGGACGCCGTCGATAGTGCCGCCTGAAGCGAGCATCTGGCCAAACTTTGTATAATCAGCCAGTGTGGATAAAAGGCCCTGGCCGCCAAGTTCACATTTAAACGCCGGTTCGTAAAATGCGTCCATCGGATTTTCATAGCGAACCAGATCTCCATTGCCGCGGCCGTATGCGACGGCCAAACGTTCTCTCTGATTACCTTTAAAGAAAAAGGAAGTATCTTTCATTCCCAACGGATTAAACAATTCATACTGTAAAAACTGCCCTAAAGATTTTCCGGACCATATTTCGATCAATCTGCCCAATAAATCAATACTCATGCCATAATTCCAGCTGTCGCCAGGTTCAAACATCAAGGGTACTTCTTCCGCGATGGCCTTCATCAGTTCCGCCAGCGTGTGTTCGCCGCCGGCTATAAGGCGTCCCTGCACTTCAGCGGTTTTAATTTGCGTATGATTAAGAGTTCCAGCATAGGTAAGCCCGGTGGTCATACAAAATGCGTCACGCACACGTATTACTTCTTTGGCCGGTCTAATGGATTCCAAAGCGCCGTTTGCTTCATAAGGGGCAATTTTTATGTCGCGGAATTCTGGCAGGTATTCGTAAACAGGGTCATTGAGAAGATAAGCCCCGCGTTCGAACAGTATGAGCGCCGCAACTGCTGTCATCTCTTTCGAAGAAGAAAACATGCGGTATACGGTTTCAGAATTAATAAGCCGCTGGGCGTCCACATCCGCAAATCCTTCATAATGCGCGAATTTTTGTTTACCGTCCAGTGAAACCGATACGGCGCAACCTGCAGGGCCTATTTTGGTAAAACGCTTCAATAATTCTTTCAGGTTAGAAAAATCCATTTTCATAACTCCTTTATAGTGTAATGGATAGGGACAAAAAACCAAACTATACTTGTAATGTAAATCACATATTTATTAAACTATATCATTGCTAATTTATTATATCAACTACCTCAAGCTCTATTTGAAGCCTGCCGCTTTGTGCGTTAATTTCTCCGGGAATTTATTGCTATAATATGGTTCATTACCGGCTGAAACGAATCTTCCGCGTCGCGAATCCATGTAAACGCCGGATAGGAAATTTTTAAAACCGAAAGCCGCAAAAAGGGATTGCGTTAAGTTAAAAAATAAAAAGCCGCGATTTTCACAAACATAGGGACTAAAGCCATGTTTGCCGTTTATTGCGCGG